>CAMVAF010000028.1 GCA_947165365.1 uncultured Clostridia bacterium
TCTGGAAACGGAGGAAGTGGAACATAGTAAACCCCACAAGTGAGAAACCCAAATTTTGGTAGGGGAGCTAAGACTTTAGAATTGAATAAAGTTTTGGATTGCGTAAGCAATAGATAGATGTTTGTCACCTTTTAAGGTACAGAACATGGCTTATAAAGTATTTTATATTAATAAAAAGAGGTGAATTTGTGAAAGAACTAGGTGAAAATTTAAGTTTTTTACGAAGAGAAAATGGTGTAACTATTAGTGAAGCAAGTCATGATTTAGGAATAACACCTAAAGAATTGGAATGTATTGAAAATGGTAATTTTAAAGTATTTAAAGATGTCTATGAACTTAAAAATGCTATAATATCTTATGCCAAATATTTAGGAATGGATGAAAAAATAATTCAGGATGAATTTAATGAATATCTTTTTGAAAAAACTTCGAAAATATCTAAGGATGATATTAAAGAAGCAATAAAAAAAGAAGAAACTAAAGAAGAAAAGGTAAGTTCACCATATACTAAAGTGGTAAAAACACGATATGATTTTGCACCAATAGTATTATTAGTTGTGTTATTAGTTTTTATTTCTTTAGTGGTATATCTTTTACTAGCTAATTTAAGAAGTGATGATAAAGTTACAAAAGAACTTTTAGGAAAGGGTGATATAATTGAACTTACCAAATAAGATAACAATTTCAAGAATTATTTTAACATTATTTATTATTTTCTTTTGTTTGTTTCCATTTTATTCTTTAAATATTAATTTACCAGTTTTAAATGTAAAGGGAATAATAATAGATTCTAAATATATTATTGCCGGTATTTTGTTTGTTATAGCATCTATTTCTGATTTTATAGATGGTAAGATTGCAAGAGGAAGAGGAATGGTTACTGATACTGGAAAACTTTTAGATTCTATTGCTGATAAAGTATTAGTAAACTCAGTGTTAGTTATTTTCGCAAGCAATGGTTTTATAAGTCCTGTTGTAGCAGTAATATATATTTTCCGAGATGAAGTGGTTAATGTACTTAGAATGCATGCCCTTCGATATGGAAGAGTAGTTCCTGCTAGTATGATGGGGAAAATTAAAACATTTTGTATGATGAGTGGATTATCTTTGATGTTTTTTTATAATATACCATTTGAACTTTTAAATATTCATTTAGATAAATTTTTAGTTTATTTTGCAACTATTCTTTCAGTTGTTAGCGGATTTGAATATTATTTTGCCATTATGAAAAACAAATAATGTCAAAATTATTGCAAAAAAAATAGATATTATAGTAAAATATATTGTGAGGAGAGAATTATGTGGCATGATATTTTAATGATTGTAATTGGATTAGTTATTGGATTAGCAGTAGGTATTTTTGTATCGCGTAAATTAATGATGAAATACTTAAAGAAAAATCCACCAATTAATGAAGAAATGATAAAAACTTTAATGAGTGGTATGGGAAGAACTCCAAATCAAAAACAAGTTAATCAAATGATGAAACAAATGCAAAAATATATGTAAAACTTTTAAAAGACTATAATAGATCTTAATTTTATAGAGAGTAACTGGTTGGTGGAAAGTTATAAATTAACCTATTTATCTACTTTTATTTAGTGGGAACCCCCGGTGTAAACCGTTATCAAATTAAGAAAAAATAAGGATGGCACCGCGAATTTATCGCTCCTTTAAAGCCATCTTTTTATATTTATAGAAAGGATTTATTATGATAAAAAAATATTTTAGTGATTTAGAATATGAAAATTTAATTAATAATGATAATTTAATTGATAAGAGTTTAGGGATTATTACTAATTTATTTAATGATAAATTAGATAAAGGAAATAGTCCTTATGTATTACATTTATTAAAAGTATATCAAGGAGTCAGTACTAATGAAGAAAAAATAGTTGCACTACTTCATGATGTTTTGGAAAACACAGATACAACTAGGGATGATTTAAAAGAATTAGGATATAGTAAAGAAATAATAGATACAATAGTTGTTCTTACTAAGAAAAAAGGAGAGGATTATCGCGATTATATTGAAAGAATAATAAATAGTGGTGATAAAATAGCTATGAATGTTAAACTCTCGGATTTAAAATGTAATATGGATATAAAGAAGATAAAAAATCCAACTACCAATGATTATGAAAGAATTCATAAAAGATATGAACCAGCTTATGATAAAATTTTAAATAAATTAAATGAAATGGAGAAATAATTATGTTAGATATAAAATTTGTAAGAGAAAATAAGGATTTAGTTAAAGAAAATATTAAAAAGAAATTTCAAGATGAAAAATTACCTCTTGTTGATGAAGTAATAGAACTTGATAGTAAAATTAGAGATTTGAAATTAAAAGGGGATAATTTAAGAAAAGAAAGAAATACTACAAGTGATGAAATAGGAAAACTTTTTAAAGAGAAAAAGGTTGACGAAGCAAATAATAAAAAACAAAGAGTAGTTGATATTAATAATGAACTATTAGATATTGAAAAAGAAGAAGAGGAATTATCTAATGATTTAAGAAGTAAAATGATGGTTATTCCACAAATGATTGATGCATCTGTTCCTATTGGAAAGGATGACTCTGAAAACGTAGAAATAGAAAGATTTGGAGAACCTGTTGTTCCAGACTATGAAATACCATATCACGCTGATATCTGTGAAAGTTTAATGGGACTTGATAAAGATGCAGCAGGACGTACTAGTGGAAATGGTTTTTACTTCTTAACTGGTGATATTGCAAGACTTCACTCTGCAATGCTAACTTATGCTAGAGACTTTATGATTAATAAAGGGTTTACCTATTGTCTTCCACCATTTATGATTAGAAGTGATGTTGTAAATGGAGTAATGTCATTTAAAGAAATGGAAAATATGATGTATAAAATAGAAGGGGAAGATTTGTATCTTATTGGTACTTCAGAACATTCTATGATAGGAAGATTTAAAAATCAAATTATTAAAGAAGAAAATCTTCCGTTAACTTTAACTAGTTACTCACCATGCTTTAGAAAAGAAGTAGGAGCTCATGGATTAGAAGAACGTGGACTATATCGTGTTCATCAATTTGAAAAACAAGAAATGGTTGTTATTTGTAAGATGGAAGAGTCAATGGACTGGTATAACAAAATGTGGAGTTACACTGTAGAATTCTTTAGAAGTTTGGATGTTCCTGTAAGAACTCTTGAATGTTGTTCAGGAGATCTTGCTGACTTGAAAGTTAAGTCATGTGATGTTGAAGCTTGGAGTCCAAGACAGAAAAAATATTTTGAGGTTGGTTCATGTTCAACTTTAGGTGATGCTCAAGCAAGAAGACTTGGTATTAAAGCCAAAGGAGAAAATGGTAATTATTTACTTGCAACCCTAAATAATACTGTTGTGGCTTCTCCTCGTGGATTAATCGCTGTTCTTGAAAATAATTATCAAAAAGATGGAAGTATAAAAATACCTAAAGCCCTAAGACCATATATGGGTGGACAAGAGAAAATAGAAATAAAAAAATAAATTTTTATTTTCTTTTTTTTAAAATTATTCTTAATTCATTGAATAAAAAATATAACTTTGGTATAATTTTATTAGTAAGGAGAGAGTATGAAGAAAGTATTGTTTATATCTAGTACAGGAGGTCATTTAGATGAACTTTTACAGCTTAAAAAAATGTTTAATGATTATGATTATCATATTATAACAGAGAAGTTAAAATCTAATTATTCTTTAAAAGAAAAGTATCCTGGAAGAGTTAATTATTTATTATATGGAAGCTATACTACATTAAAAAATAGAATAGTTTATCCTTTTAGACTTTTATATAATACTTTTAAATCTTTCTTTTTATATTTAAAGATTAGACCAAAATATATTATTACTACGGGAGCTCATACTGCAGGACCAATGTGTTTAATTGGACATATTTTTGGTAGTAAAATAATTTATATTGAAACATTTGCAAATAGTATAACTAAATCTAAAACCGGAAGACTTGTTTATAAATTTGCAGATTTATTTATTGTACAATGGGAGAGTATGTTAACACTTTACCCGAAAGCTAAGTATGGAGGTTGGATTTTCTAATGATTTTAGTAACTTTAGGTACACAAGATAAAGCTTTTGTAAGATTATTACAAAATATTGATAATGAAATAAAAAATGGTAATATTAAAGAAAAAGTGGTTGTTCAAGCAGGATATAGTATTACTAAATATCAAAGTGATAATATGGAAATGTTTGATTTAATTGATAGAGAAGAATTTAATAAATTAGTTGATGAATGTTCCTTATTAATAACTCATGGTGGTGTAGGTAGTATATTAACTGGTCTTAAGAAAAACAAAAAAGTTATTGCTATGCCACGTCTTGCAAAGTATAAGGAACATATTAATGATCATCAGGTTCAAATTGTTAATGAATTTTCTAAAAAAGGATATATTCTTGCTTATAATGAAAATGATAAATTAAGTGATATATTAGAAAAAGCTAAGAAGTTTAAACCCGAAAAATATGTTAGTAATACGGATAATTTAATAAAAATAATTAAAGATTTTATAGATAATAATTAGGTGATTAAATTGAAAAAAAATGATTTACAAATACTAGCTCATGAAATAAAAAATCCTTTAGCAGTAGCAAAAGGATATGCAGAAATGTTAAATATTAATAATATAGAAAAATATCAGAAAATAATAATTGATGAAATAAATAATAGTATTAAAATATTAGATAGTTATATGGAACAAGGTAAAATATCTTTAAAAAAAGAAGAAATGGATATTAATGTTTTATTAGAAGATATTGAGAAATCTTTTTCTGATTATTTAGATAAAAATCATGTTAATTTAAAAGTTAATTATTTAGATGATGAGATATATCTATATGCAGATTATGATAAATTAAAACAGGTATTTTATAATATTATTAAAAATAGTGTTGAAAGTAATTCTAAAAATATCATAATATCTTATGAAGTTAGTAAAAGAAATATATATATAACTATAAAAAATGATGGTGAGAAAATAAATAATAATATTATTAGTCAAATTGGTAATAATTATTCTAATAAAATATTAGGTCATGGTATTGGTACTACTTTATCTAAAGAGATTATTGAATTACATGATGGTACTATTAAATATCGTAATAATCAAGATGGAGTATGTGTAATTATTACATTAAACTTAAGTTGGAGGTAAAATGATAAATATTGTTTTATATGAACCAGAGATACCAGAAAATACTGGTAATATTATGAGAACATGTGTGGCTACTAATTCAAGACTTCATTTAATTGAACCATTGGGTTTTAAAGTGGATGATGCTCATCTTAAAAGAGCTGGTGTTAATTATATAGATAAATTAGAATATTTTATTTATAAAGATTGGAATGATTTTATAAGTAAAAATAAGGGTAGTTTTTATTATTTTACAAGATATGGAAAGAAACCTCATGATTCTTTTAATTATCAGGAGGTTGATGATATTTATTTAATATTTGGTAAAGAATCAACTGGTATACCAAGAGATATTTTAAAAAATGATTTAGAACATTGTATGAGAATACCTATGACTAATAATGTTAGAAGTCTTAATCTTTCTAATTGTGTTGCTATTTGTACGTATGAAGTATTAAGACAAAAGGGATACCCTAATTTACTATTTAAGGAACCCCATAAAAGTGAAAATTTTATAATAGATGGAATTGATCATCAATAAAAAATAAAATAAAGATATTCAAATCTTTTTTTTTATGTTAAAATTATATTAGGTGATAGTGTGAAAAAAGGATTTACGATAGTTGAATTATTGTTAACAATAGCGATTATAGTGATTATTGGTGGAATAAGTGTTATTGCTTATAGTAGTATATTTGATACAACTAATACTAATTATTATAAAACTGTTGAAAATAGTTTAGAATTATCTGGAACAGAATATTTTCAAAAAAATCGTGATGAATTACCAATTAAAGGGTATAATGTCGTATCTTTAGAAAACTTAGAACAAGGTAATTATATATCACCTTTAAAAGATAGCAAAGGAAATTCATGTGAAAGAGGAGATGTTTACGTAACAAGAGATTTGGAAACAAAAAATTATGATTATACTGTATGTTTAAAGTGCGATAATTATGAAAGTGATAATATGATGTGTCGTGGGAACATACCAGGTAGTATTAATATATCATCACATTTAGAAAGTAATAATAAATCATATAATCCCTTGTTATCATATAAAAATGTTGAGATTGTTTTTGATGATAATGTTATTGTTGATTTGAGTTTGGATGACGCTAATTTATCATATTTTAAAATTGATAAGGTAAATGATCATATAAATAAAGGAGAAAGTGTCATAATAGAAAATAGTGGAAGTTATCTGGTATCAGCTTATAATAATGAAAATAAAAAGATAAGTGATGATAGAATCATAAACGTTAAAATAGATAGAGATAAACCAACATTTAAAATAATAAATGAAAAAAGATATACGATAAATGATACTGATACTACAATTAATATCCCTATTAAATTAGAAGAAGTAAAAGATAACTTCGGTATAGGAAAAGTAGAATATTGTATTTATAAAGATAATGAAAATTGCTCATATGTTAATTTAGATATAAGTAATGGAAAATATGTAATAAATAAAGATATCGGAAGTGGAAAATATCAAGTAAAAGTAAAAATGTATGATTTAATCGCAAATAAATTAAGTCGATATAGTGATACAGTAATAAATAAGCACTTATTTGAAGAAGAAAGTAGTTTTGATGTATCATATTTTGCTAAACTAAAGTATACAAGTACTGATATCCAAAATTTTGAAGTAATAAAAGGAGAAAAGTATGGATATTTAGACACACTACCAAGTAGTTATAATAATAAGTTAATAAAATGGAGTTATGAAGGGGAAAATACAAAAGTTACCAATGATACAGATGTAGTAAAAGATAAAAGTCATATATTAGTATCCGAATATACTGATAAAGTAAGTGTAACAACAGGTACTTATTGTAATCAAAATTTAGTTTATAATGGAAAAGGACAAAAATTAACGAAAGATGAGCCATTAGGGGTACAATTTGTTAATAATATTGGAACTAATGCTGGAGAATATACCATAACTGCTAAAGTGTTACCTGGATATGTTTGGGATGATGGAACAACTGCTAATAAAAATTTTAAATGTAGTATTGGTAAGAAAAAAATAATTGTTACTGCTGAAAATAAAACTATGCTACATACAGGAACTTCACCAGTATATACTTATTCCATAACTGGAGAAGTATATAATCCAAGTGATATTTCTGGTACAGCACAATATACTATAAAAAAAGGTAGTACCACAATATCTAATACATCAACTGCAGATGTTGGAAAATATTCGATTATTCCAGGTGGATTAACGGTAAGTGGTAATTATAAAATTTCTTATAAGAATGGTAATTTAACAATTGGAACGGTTGGAATTGGAAATGTTTATTATGTATCAATTGCTGAAGCTCTTTTAGATGTTCCTGTGAATGATAGCGTGACATTAGTTGAAGTTTATGAAAATATTACTGAAGATAATATAACAATTGATAAAAATAAAAATGTTAAATTAAAATTGAGAAATCATACTGTAACAAATAATAATAAGACAGGCTCTTTTATAACAAATAATGGGACATTATCATTTGATGGTGGTGGTATCATAAATACTCTTTATACAACTGTAACAAATAATGGGACTTTAAATATTACAAGTATTACAATGAATTGTAGTGGCACTAATGATACTATTATCAATAATGCAAAAGCTACCTTTAAGATGAGTAGTGGTGCTTTAAATAATACGAGTGAATATAGTACAGAAAATTTTGTTGTTAAAAATTATGGAAATGCTACCATATCAGGTGGTAATATTACTTCAAGCAAAAGTAGGGGTATTAGTTGTAGAAATAGTGGTAATCTTACAGTTAGTGGTGGAACTATTAAATCGTATGCAATAGCTTTGGTTGTTGAGGGAACTAGTGATGCTACAGTGACTGTTACTGGTGGAACTTTTTGGAGAACAGATAATGGTCCCCAGTTTCCACTTATTCAAATTGATAAGGGTAAGTTGCACTTAAAAGGCGGAACATATAAAAGAAGTGTTTCGGGTCATCTTATATATAATACAGGATATTTAAAATTATATTCGGGAGCAAAAATTACAGGAACTACCGATTATCCACTTATATATACTAAAGGTACATTTATAAATGGTGGAGCTACAGTTGTCAATTATGGTGCTGGTTATTCTGTTCAATATGGATAAATAAGGAAAAATATAAAATAAATTATAGAGAGGAGAAAATATGAGAAATAAGTTAGAAAAATTATTAAAAAATAGTTATTGTAAATATTCTGGGTACGCTGTTGCTTGTATTTGTGTAATGATGGATAATAAAGAAATATGTGGTGTTAATGTAGAAAATGCAAGTTACGGGGCGACTATTTGTGCAGAACGTAATGCTATTACAACAGCAATTGCTTATGGATATAAGAAGGGTGATTTTAAAGAAATTCATATTATGGTTGATAGTGATAAAATAGGAACACCTTGTTTTATATGTCGTCAAGTTTTAACAGAATTTATGGATAAAAATACTCCAGTATATTTATATAGTAGAAATGCTAATGAAATGTATAGTGTTTCTGAATTATGCCCACATCCATTTGATGAGGATAATCTATGAAAAGTGGAATGGTAGGAATACTTGGAAGACCTAATGTTGGAAAAAGTACTTTCTTAAATGAAATATTAAAAAAGAAAGTTGCTATAACATCAGATAAATCAGGAACAACAAGAAATATTATTCTTGGTGTATATAATGATCAAGACTCTCAAATAGCATTTGTTGATACTCCTGGTATTAGAAAACCTAGTACGAAATTAGATAATATATTAAATAATAAATCATATATGATGATTGATAATCCCGATTTAATATTATTTATGGTAGATATTAGTAAAGGTTATGGTAAAGGAGATAAATTTATTTTAGATAATATTAAGGAAGAAAATAAAAAAATAATTTTATTATTAAATAAGATTGATAAGTTAAATAAAGAAGAATTAATAAAAAGAATTGATGAAATAAGTAAGGAATATAATTTTTTAGAAATTATTCCCTTATCTGCTATTAAAAAAATAAATATTAAAGAAATTATTAAAACTATAAAGAAATATTTACCAGATGGAGAAAGATGGTATGATATAGAATATTTAACTAATCAATCAAAAGAAATGATTATTACAGAAAGAGTAAGAGAAAAAGTATTATGGCTAACTAATAAGGAAGTGCCATATACTGTAACATGTGTTTTAGATGAATTTGAAGAAGATGATAAATTATTAAAGGCAAGAGTTAATATTATAATCGATCGAGATAATCTAAAAAAAATTATTATTGGTAAAGGCGGTAACATGCTAAAAGAAATTGGTACAAAAGCAAGAATTGATTTGGAAGAATATTTTAATAAAAAAGTATATCTTGAATTACATGTTAAAACAGTAAAAAATTGGCGTGATAGTGATTCATTAATTAAAGATTTAGGATTAAAAGATGATTTAGATGAATAAAAATTTTTAAAAATACCATGATATTAATGGTGATAAAAATGGATAAACTATTATGGAATTTATTTAATAAAACAGGTGATGTAAAATATTACTTATTATTAAGAAAAATAAGGAGTAGAAATGCAGGTAAAAACAAAAGGAATAGTGATAAGTGAAACAAACTATAGTGAAACAAGTAAAATATTAAATATTCTAACAGAAGATTATGGACTTATTGGTGTGATATCAAAAGGGTCTCGTAATATTAAAAATAAACTTCGTGGTGTTAGTAATAAAATGAATTACTGTGAATATACTATAAGTTATAAAGAAAAGGGATTAAGTACTTTAATTGAGGGAAATAATCTCAATTCTTTTAAAAATATTTATACTGATATGAAGAAAGCTATCTATAGTTTTTTTCTTATGGATTTGTTCTATCAAGTATTAAAAGAAAATAATAATAAAAATTTATTTAAATTATTAGAATCAAGTTTAATTAAAATAAATGATGGTTTAAATGAAAAATTAATTTGTATAATTGTTGAAATAAAATTATTAGAGTATTTAGGTGTCTCTCTTAATTTGGATTGTTGTACATCATGTGGAAGAGAGGATGATTTTTTAACTATAGCAATAAATGATGGAGGATTAGTTTGTAAAAATTGTTATCATGAAGGTTATATCTTTAATGAAAAAACACTGAAATTATTTTTATTACTTGCTAAAATAGATTTATCTATAATAAAAAAATTAGAGTTAACTGATGAATCAGCTTTTAAAGAAATAGATAAATTCTTAGATGAATATTATAATTTTTATACAGGTATTTATCTTAATAAAAAAGAAAAACTTGAATTATTTAAATAAGGTGATATGGATGAAAAAAATTTTGATATCTGGAAGCCTTGTTGTTCTTTGGATGATAATGATTTTTTTATTATCAGGTATGAATAGCATTGAGTCTAATAGTAAAACTAAAGGAATAGTAGGTAAAATAATTGGTGAAGTAGAAGAATATGATGTTACTGTAATGAAAGAGGTTAATGAAACTAATCTTGATACGGCTAATTTTATTTTTCGTAAAATAGCTCACGCTACGGTTTATCTCGTATTATCTTTCTTTGTTTGTAATTTCTTTTATCAACTAAAGAAGAATAAAATACAAAATAATTATTTAATTAGTGTTTTCATATGTTTATTGTATGCTATAACCGATGAATATCATCAAACTTTTATTTTAGGAAGAAGTGGTAACTATATAGATGTAATTATTGATTTTATAGGAGCAATTATAGGTTCAATAATCTTTTATTATTTGGTAAAGATAATAAAAAAGAAGAAAAAAAATATTATTTTTAATGGAATTTAGGAATGTCAATATTTACAAATAAATTATTATTAATACTTGTATTTGCAAAATAATTAAGTTATAATGTAAATATATGGAGGAAAAGATGAAAAGATTAAATATTATATTTGCAATTATTGTGGGTTTATTTTTAATTGGAACAGTTACTGTTAAAGCAGCAGGAGAAACTGATATTAAAAATAAGTTGTTTCAAACAATTAAAGTAGGCAATGATGAATTTAAATTAAATGATGGGGAAAGAAAGATAGTAGAGGACTATTTAGAACAAAATGAGATTAGTGATGCTCATGCTACCATTATTTGTGAGAAAATAGATTCAGCAATTAATATTATTAAAGGACAAGGTAATGTTAATTTTAAGAAATATCCTCAAAAAGTTAAGGATGAATTGAAAGATTTGGTTGATGATATATCTAATTCTACAAGTGTTAAAGCATCATTAACTAAAGAAGGATTAATTGTTAAAAATAGTGATGGTTCGACCGTTGTTATTAATTCTCTTGTAAAACAAACAGGTTATGAATCAAGTAAAACAGCAATGATTATTGGACTTTCTTTTATAATTGTAGCAGTTGGTACTGGTTTAGTTATTAAACAAGTAAAGACTAGTGAATAATGAAACAAAAAAGTAAAATTAAGGAATTTGCTAGTAAAATAGCAATTTCCTTTTTCTTTGCGGCTATTTTTGTGGTAATTTTCTATTTCTTCTTGGAAACCAAGATAGCAACTTATATTTCACTTATTAATACAACTGCGGTGAAAGATAGTATGATAGAAAAAGAAGCTACTTACAATTTAGAAGCAAAAAGATTAATATCATATCCTAAATATGGAAGTAAATATGCAAATATTGAAATACCTAGTATTAAATTAAAATTGCCTGTATATTATGGTGATACAAAAAAAATATTAAGAATGGGCGTAGGACATTATAATGGTTCATATTTTCCTGGTGAAAACGGAAGTATTATTTATGCTGCTCATAATAATCCGGGATATTTTCAAAAATTAGATCAAGTCCATATAGGTGATGAAGTAATAATTAAAGCTAGTTATGGTGAATTTAAATATAAAATAATTGAAAGTAAAGTTGTTAAAGAAACTGATTTAGATGCTTTTTTTATCCAACATGATAATGAATTATTAATTATGTATACATGTTGGCCAATTAATAGAAGTGTTGTCGGTAGAAAAACTCAAAGATTAGTTGTCTATGCAGAAAGGGTGATTGATTATGAAAACCAAAATAATAGTTAATTATTTAATAGGTTTTATTATCAGTGTTCTTATAAGCATAACAGCTCTTTCATTAATTGCAAAATTAACTGTTTTTAATAAAGATTATATTATTAATTTATTAGAAAAAGAAAATTATTTTGAAAAAATATATAATGAAATATTAGAAGAGATGGAAAGCGATATTATGCCATCTGGTTTTACAAATGATATAATTAAAGATACTTTTACCAAAGATGAAGTAAAAGAAGATATTAAAACTTTCATTGATAATGTTTATCAAGGTAATAAAACTACTTTAGATAAAGAACTTTTAAAAGATAAGATTAAAAAAAATATTGATGATTTTCTTTTAAAGAGTAATTTAAAAATTACTGATAAAAATGGTGTTAATACTTTTATAAATGATTTAGTTAAAGATTACCAAGATGAGGTATGTTTATATTCTTATACAGATGGTTTAATAAATACTTTTTATAAGATTTATCATATTATTAATAAAGTTGTTATTGTTTTATTGATAGTGTTATTTGTTTTAATATTTTTAGCAAAATTATTATTTAAATATAATTATTTAAGTAGTAGTATATTGGCTAGTGGTTTAATTATTCTTTTTATAAGAATATTTATTTATGAAAGAATAGATGCTGATTATCTATTAGTAATTACAGAGAATTTTTCTAATATATTAACATTAATTATTAATACTATCGGTAATTATTTATTATCAATAGGGATTGGTTTAGTTGTTTTTGGGGTGATAACAACATGTCAAGTTTTTCTAAAAAAATGTCAAAATAAAAGATAAAATTATTTAGATTATTGCTAAAAAGAGAATCAATGTGTATAATTAATATAGAATTAAGGAGTTGTTCATGGAAGAAATTAATATAAAAGATTTTTTAAACTATTTAAAAAAATATTCATTAATTATAGTATGTGTTGTATTGTTGTGTGTATTAATAATAGGAATTTATGATAAATTCTTTAAAGTTCCTTTATATCAAGCTAACACAACGGTTGTTTTGGTTAAAGATGAGAATAATCGTGATACTGAAAGTGATACTATAAGTCAAAATGATATTACAATAAATCAAAAGTTAGTATCAACATATAGTGAGATTATTAAAAGTAGATTAGTATTAAATCAAGTAATTAAAGAATTAAATCTTGATTATACATTTGAAAAATTATATAAGGAAATAAGTGTATCACAAATTGCTGATACTGCTATTTTAAAAATTGTTGTTACTGATAAATCAGCAGATAAATCAAGTATTATTGCTAATAATCTTGCTGAAGTATTTACAAGAGAAATATCATCCATTTATAAATTAAATAATGTTAGTATCATAGATAAAGCATTAATTCCAACTGGACCATCTAATATTAATTTGATGAAAGATTTAGTAATTGTTGGTATGTTATCACTTGTAGGAAGTATTGCGATTGTTTTTGTAATTTTCTATTTTGATGATACTATAAGAAGTATTGATGATATGGAAAATGAGATTCAAGTACCTGTTATTGCTAAGGTTTATAAGGATAATAATGGTATTGATTTGATTGTAGATAAAAAACCAAATGCAACAGCTAGTGAAAGTATAAGAACCCTTCGAACAAATTTACAATTTGCATCTGTTGATGAACAAATTAAAACAATTTTAGTTACAAGTTCTGTTCCATCAGAAGGTAAAAGTTTTGTAGCTGCTAATCTTGCCATTGCTTTTGCTCAAACAGGAAAGAAAGTATTAATTCTTGATTGTGATTTAAGAAAGGGAAGGCAACATAAAATATTTGATGCTTCTAGTAAAAAAGGGTTATCTAATTTATTAATTGGTGAAATAGATGAATTTAAAGAGTATATTATTAAGACAAAAATAAATAATGTTTATTTAATACCAAGAGGTGTTTTTCCACCAAATCCAAGTGAATTATTAAACTCTAAAAAGAATGCAGCTTTAATTAAACTGTTAAAGAAATACTTTGATATAGTAATTCTTGATGGGGCACCTATTATTGGTTTATCTGATTCATTAATACTTTCTAGTGTTGTAGATAAAGTATTAGTTGTATCAGCTCTTAATTATACAAAGAAAACAGATTTAAGAAATACTATTACAGCTCTTAATAATGTAAATGCTAATATAGCAGGTTATATTGCTAATAATGTTACTCATGGTAAAGGTGGATACGGAGGATATTATTACTATTATGGTGATGATGAAAAAGATAAATAGAAATGTTTATCTTTTTTTGTAAAAAATTGTAAATTGTTGTGAAAAAAATGTTTTATAATTCAGTAGTAGTTGGCTAAAATGGAACTACCGTAACAGAAAGCAATCCTGATGATGCCAACTATTCCCGAATAGATAATGTGCCAACATGTCCAGGATACTTTACTGATAAAGCAGTTCCTAATAATTAAAATATAATAGTAAAATCAATTAAATAGTATAGAAATATCTATACTATTTTTGGTATAATAATGTTGTGGTGAAGTATGAGTAAAATTAGTGTAATGAGTGAAGATTTATCTAATAAAATAGCTGCTGGAGAAGTAGTTGAAAAAACAATGAATGTAGTTAAAGAATTAGTAGAAAATAGTATTGATGCTAATGCTACTGAAATAATTGTGGAATTAAAGGATAGTGGTGTTTTAGAAATTAAGGTTACTGATAATGGAATTGGTATGGATAGAGAGGATGCAACACTTTGTTTTTCTCGTCATGCAACCAGTAAATTACATAATTTAAATGATTTATTTAATATTACAAGTCTTGGATTTCGTGGTGAAGCGCTCCCATCAATTGCAAGTGTTTCTAATATTATTTTAAAAACTAGTAATGGTAAAGTAGGAACTATTGTAAAAATTGATGGGGGAGTTATTAAATCTATTGAAAACTGTGATTTAAGATGTGGTACCATTATGACAGTAAGTAATTTGTTTTATAATACTCCTGTAAGATTAAAATACTTAAAAAGTTTATATGCAGAACTTGCTAATATCACTGAATATATTAATAAAATGGCTTTGTCTTATCCTAATATCAAATTTACTTTAATTAATAATGATAAAGAATTATTAAAAACAGATGGAACTGGTAATTTACTTAAAGTTATTAATAGTATCTATGGACTTGAAGTAACTAAAAAAATGATGGAAATTGATAATAAAAATAATGATTTTAGAATCATTGGATATACAACATACCCTGAAGTTAATAGAAGTAATAAGAATAATATAACTATTTTGGTAAATAATAGGGTTATTAAAAATTATGATATTATTAAAACAATTCATGAATGTTATCATACCTTTATGGCACAGGATAAATATCCCATAACCGTATTAAATATTTTATGTGATCCTTTCTTAGTTGATGTTAATATTCATCCAACTAAAATGGATGTTAAATTTTCTAAAATAGATGATTTAAAGGGATTAATTACTGATACAATTGTAAATAATTTAAAAAAGAATTTATTAATTCAAGAAGGTTATGTTAATACCGATTTTGTTTTAGAAAAAGTAGATGAAGCTCCAATAAAAGAAGAATATTATAAAAAACCAGAGATTCATGAAGTTAAATTTGATTTTACTGTCAAAGAAGACAATGAAGTTTATTTAGATACTGTTGTAGATGATCCTAAAAAGTCGGAAAACTTTGATGAAAAAGAAGAAATAATTCCTGTTCATGAAGTAAAAATAAAACCTATTAAACCAATAGGTGCTTGTCATGGAACATATATTATTGGAGAAAATGAAGATGGTATTTATATAATTGATCAGCATGCTGCAGCTGAGCGAATCAATTATGAAAAATGTTATAAGGCAATACTTAATCACTCTAAAAATAAAATAGATTTATTAGTACCAATTACGATTGAATTACCTAATAATGAATATTTAATATTAAAAAAACATTTTGATATATTAGATAGATTAGGTTTTATCTATGAAGAATTTGGTGTTAATACTATAGCTATTAGATCACATCCTGTGTGGATTCCAGAAAAGGCAGTTAATGAAGCTATTAGAAAAATTATTGATATAATAATAACAGAAGAAGATTTTTCAGAACTTAAGTTTTCGGATAGAGTAAGTATGACTATGGCATGTAAAATGAGTATTAAGGGAAATGATGCTATAACCATTCCTGATATGACTTATTTATTAAATAAATTAATACAGTGTGATAATCCATATACTTGTCCCCATGGTAGGCCTACAATAATTAGTTATAGTAAATATGATTTAGAAAAAATGTTTAAGAGGGCGTTAGATTAATGAAAAAAGTAATAGTAATAACAGGACCAACTGGTGTTGGCAAAACCAAATTAAGTGTAATGCTAGCTAAAAAAATAAATGGTGAAATTATAAATGCTGACAGTATGCAAGTATATAAGAAACTGGATATTGGTACTGCTAAAATAAAAGAAGAAGAAAAAAATAATATTCCCCATCACTTATTTGATATTAAAGATGTTAATGATAATTATACAATTTATGATTATCAAAAAGATGCGAGATGTAAAATAGATGAAATAATTAATAGAAATCATGTTCCTATTTTGGTAGGTGGAAGTGGACTTTATATTAAAGCAGCCTTGTATGATTATAAATTTAATGAAGAAGAGTATCACTTTGAATTTGATGATTTATCAAATGAAGAAATATTAAATGAAATAAAAAAACATCATGATACTGATATTCATGTCAATAATCGAAAGAGATTAATAAGAGAATTAAATAAAATAAAAAATAATTCTATAAATAAAACAAATATTATGGAACCATTATATGATATTAAAGTAATAGGACTAACAACTGATAGAGAAAAATTATATGATATTATAAATAAAAGAGTAGATATTATGATTAATGAAGGACTTCTAGATGAAGTTAGTAATTTATATGATCAAAAAATTCGTAGTAAAGCAATAATGACTGGTATTGGTTATAAAGAATTATATAAGTATTTTGATAATGAGATTTCTCTTGAAGATTCTATTAATTTAATTAAAAAGAATTCTCGTAATTTTGCAAAAAGACAGTACACATTCTTTCTTCATCAAATGAATGTTAATTGGTATCATGTTAATTTTAATGATTTTAATCAAACAGTAGATGATGTTTATCATGATATTAAAGAATTTATTGATATAAATTAATTATGTGTAAATAAATAATAGTGAAGTTTTCGATATGTAAAACTTCTTTTTAAAATCAAATAATATGAGTAAACATAATTCTTAGATAAAAATATTCGTATAATTTTGTTAAAATTAGTTGAAGAGGACAATGCTTTATGTTAATATGTTCATAGGAAATATTCAGTTGTTGAGTGTCTACCTCCGAAAGGAGGTTTGATAAAGTGAAAACTAAGACTTTTATATTAAAAGTTCTAAAGCTCATTGCTATCATTTTATTTCTCCTAATCAATTTGATAGTAGTAATAAAAAAATGACACTTAATTCTTCAATAAACTATCCCCATAAAAATAGACACGATAGGAAAAGACACCTATCGTTTTTATATGATAAAATTATATTAAGGAGAGTTTATGAGGAAGTTAACTAATAAAAAGAAAAAGGAATTATTAAAAAACAAATATATTTTGACCTTTACAAAAGATCATATTATATATACAGAGGAATTTAGGAAAAAAGTTGTTTTAGAATTAAGCAATGGCAAAAATATTTTAGAAATATATAAGAGTTGTGGTCTAGATCCAAACGACATTGGTCTAGTATCTATTAAGGCAAATAAATTTAATTGGACAAAAGAGTTTAAAGTTATTGAAGAAAATGAAAAAAGGAAAGCAATAAGAATTAAGGGAGCATACCCTATTTTAGATAAAGGTAATAAAATTAAATACATAACAATTGCAGGTGGAAAATTAGTAGATGATTATACCAACACACAAATCGATGAACTAAAGAAAAATAAATATGTAGAAGATGTTAGAAAAGATAAAATTACTTTTACAAGAGAATTTAAAATTTTGTTTATTAAAGAATTTAATAAGGGAAAAGGTAATCTTCAAATTTTTGCAGAAAATGGATTAAATCCTTTATTAGTTGGTAAAAGAAGAATAAAAGTATGTACAAGGAATTGGAAAAAACAAGCAAAAAATGATCCTACTTTCAGTAGAAAATTAGGATATCATCCTATAAAAAAAGAAACTGATGAAGAAAAGAAAAAGAGATTACAAAATATTAAATATTTGCAAAAACGAATTAATCAGTTAGAAATGGAAAACGAATTCTTAAAAAAAGTACAGACCTTGAGAAAGGGGTGAAAAATTATACAAGTAAGGTCTATGAAATAATTAAAGAACTTGTTGAAGAATACGAAGAAGTTGGTCAAACAAAATATTTATGTGAACTAGCAGGTGTTTCTAGAAGCGGCTATTACAATTATTTTAGTGACAAATCAGTTAATAATAGAAATAGTAAAGAAATGCAAGATGAAAAAGATAGAGATATTATCTTAGATGCATACACTAGACATGGTTATAAAAAAGGAGCTAAAGGAATTAAAATGACATTAGAAAATGAAGATGGTATTGTTTTTAATTTAAAACGTATTAGAAGAATTATGAAAAAATATGAAATTATATGTCCAATAAGAAAAGCTAAACCTTATAAACAAATGTTAAAAGCTAATTTAGAGCATAGAACCGTTGAAAATAAGTTGAATCGTAATTTTAAACAGGGTGTTCCTGGAAAGGTTTTATTAACAGATATTACGTATCTATTTTACGGCAATTATCAACGTGCATATTTATCAACTATTAAAGATGCTGAAACCACTGAAATATTGGCATATAGACTTTCAACCAATTTGTATTTAGACTTTGTTTTAGATACAATGTGGGATTTAGTAAAACAAAAAGAAGTTCCCATACCTGAAGATGCATTCGTTCATTCAGACCAAGGTAGTCATTATACCAGTCCAATTTTTCAATCATTATTAGAAGAATTGAAATTAGGACAATCAATGTCTAGAAAAGGAAATTGCTGGGATAATTCACCACAAGAATCATTTTTTGGCCATATGAAAGATGAGATAGATTTAAAAAATTGTAAAACTTTTAAAGAATTACAACTTGAAATTGATAGATATATAAAGTATTATAATAACTATAGATATCAATGGAAATTAAAAAAAATGAGTCCTGTACAATACAGAAATCATCTTCTTGCCACCATTAATCAATAGAAAATTATACCACTATCGTGTCCATTTTATGGGGTACAATTTACAATGAATTAAATGTCTGTTTCAATATATATTGGGTAGACATTCAACAAGCAAAAACTGAATGTTTCCCTTTTTAATATATGCAAGTTCTCTTGCTTACATACATATATTACCACAAATTATTATTAATATCAATAGGCAATTTTTATGTAATAATTGTTCAATTTTTATGTAATAATTGTTCAGAACAGAATAATATGAGTAAACTATATTCTTTATAATAAAATATGCCATCTTTTATGTTATCACTATCC
>CAMVAF010000029.1 GCA_947165365.1 uncultured Clostridia bacterium
AATCATCTTTTTTTATAATCAATTCTTCTATATCAATATTACTTTTAACCTTTTCAATTCCATCATACTCATTTTTATTAGAAACAAGAATAGATTTTATTCTTTGAATTATTGTATAATGCTTTTTTATTTTATTAATTGCAATACCAATAAGAAAACTCTTAATATTTGAATCAACTAATTCTTTTTTATTTAGTATTTTCCAAAATTCTAAATATACCTCTTGAATAATATCATTCGCATCATTAACATCATGGCACTTAATAATGATATATTTCAAGATATCAGAATAGGTTTCATCATATATCTTATTAAACTTATTTAGGTTACTTTGACTAGCCATTTTATCACCTACACTATAATTATCCCTTATAAATGGAAAAAAGTTTCAAAAATTTTTATTTTTTTAATGATTAAAGATATAATTACTTTTTACAATTTTTTTAAAATATTATTACAAATAACTTTTACTTTTGATTGATTATAAAAACTTGGTATATTTTCCTGAATACACACATCAAATTCTTCCTTGTATTCTTTCTTTGATATTTTGGAATTTTTCATCAACATTTTTATTCTTTCTATTCTTCTATTATTTAAATGTCTATCAAATAAATTAAAATCATTCATAAAAATATCATAATTATATAATAGACAATATAGAGACGTTGTATATGTATCTAAAGCTTGTTTATATTTTTTATCATTTACCAAAATTTCAGACTGTCTTTCAAATACAACTGAAAGCATGGATAAATCTTTTTTGAATTCATATTCAAGCCTACATTCATTATATATAAACCACAAAGCATCTTTTTTTCTAAATCTCTCATCTTTATCTTTTAAATTTTTATATATATTACTAAATCTTTCTAATTTATTAAGCGTTTTTAATTGTACTACTTCTTTTTCAGAAAGTATATTTACATAATCATTAGTATTAATATTACTATTTTTACTATCAGACATGCTATTAAGAAATATTTTTTTTATCCAATTAAACATATTATCATCCTCACATACATTATATCATTAAAATAATATTTTTTATTAAAATATCACTAATTCTACCCAAAAAGAGACAAATTCGCCTTTTAAGTCCTTGAAATTTATGTTAGTTTAGCATATTCTAATGGTGTGTACACGAAAGGAGTTTCTATGAATCCAAGTAAAATTGGAAAATTTATATCCGAACTTCGCAAAGAACGAAATATGACTCAACAAGATCTGGGTGATTTACTTGGAATTAATGGTAAGTCTGTTTCTAAATGGGAACGAGGAATAAATTGTCCTGATATTAGTATCTTAAAAGAAATTGCTAAAATATTTGATATTTCAGTTGAAGAATTGTTAGATGGTGAAAGAAAGAAAATTGAAAACATCATTAAAGATGATGGAAAATATTTTAAACGATTTCTTGTATTAACAATATTTGCTGTTTTATTTTTAACTATCATATTAATAATTAAAACACATTATCAATATAATGTATATCACATACAAAGTGAAACTAGTGCTATTGATGTAGATGGATACATTATATTTAATCCTGATAATGAAATATTCTTAATTAATACATTAAACTATAGAAATGAATTAAAAAAATCAGCGAATCAATTGAAACTTATTCTAAAAAACAATGATAAGGTGCTATTTAATTATCAAACAAACAATTATTTAGAAAAAAAAGATATTTCTGATATTTTAAAAGAAACATCTATTAATATTAAAAAAAGTAATGAAAATGATGAAATAAACAATTTGATTTTAGAAATATTATTTGATGATGAAAAATTAGAAATATCATTAAGGATTAGTGAAAAACTAACCAATAACTTTTTAAGATAAAGGAGTGTTTATGAAAAAAAATATTTTAGAAAAAATAATAATTATTGTACTTGCAATTACTTTCATTTTAGATTTTTTCTTTAATCAAATTAACAATTATTATTTAGAACCATTTGTGAATATTATCTATATTTTGTTAGCTACTCTCCTTATTTATTTAGGTAATATTAATAAGGTTAAAGAAGAAAAGAAAAAATCTTTTAAATTAATC
The DNA here is from genome assembly GCA_947165365.1 of uncultured Clostridia bacterium. Lineage (GTDB taxonomy): Bacteria > Bacillota_I > Bacilli_A > RF39 > UBA660 > RUG12783. The sequence continues at coordinate 2,060 of CAMVAF010000029.1, forward strand.
TTTATATTTTATATAATTCTTATCGTCTATTTAACATTTAATAGATTTTGGCATTATCGTGATGGAATGTATAATTTAATTCCATTCAATACCATTATGAATTTAAGAGGTAATACACACTTATTAAGAACATTAATATTTAATTTCTTCTTATATATGCCACTTGCAATAATTCTTCCAAATATGACCGATAAACTAAAATCTACCAAAAATTATATTATAACAATTATATTCATATCTATATGTATGAAAGGAATTGGATATATACTGCATTACTCTGTTCTTGATATAGATGACATTATACTTAATATTGCAGGTTCTATCATTTTGTTTATAATACTTAAAAACAAAAAAATTAATAAGTTAATTAATAATATATTATTCAATATCAAAATTAAAGAGAAACTATATAACATTTTGTATATTACAATATATGTATTTTTTATAGGAATATCAGTTATAAAATCTTCTGGTGGAATTGTGGCTTTATATAATGCATATTATAGAGATTTTTCACACTTCACTTGTTATAAAAATGAAAAAACCTACATTGCTACTATTGGAAATGAAAAATACTATTCTAAATGTGAATATAAAGACAGCTACATTATTGCTGGTAACATAAAACTATCTGTTCCTGATTATGTACAATCATGGCAATATAGAGAAAGAGATAATTCAAAATTATTTATAATAAAAGAAAAAATTATCGATAACATTAAGATTACAAAAAAGGATAACTCAATAAAAAAAATATATAGCTATCATAATTCAAGAAAACTTTATATGGTAAATATTGATTATATAACATTAACAAAAAATGGTATAGAATACAAAATAGAAGATGAAACAGAAAATGATATTAATTTAGATGTTCTTGTAAAACTACATTCAATTAAAGATTTTAATAATTATAGCTATGCCTTATACAAGGGTGATAACTTTAATATGATACATATATTTGCGGAAAACAATTTATTCTATGCATTCATTGTTCCAAAAGATTATGCAATAGATGATAATAATACAACAAAGTTATATGAATTTGCCATTAATAATAAATAATAAATAAAAAATGCTAGTGAATTTTATTCCATTAGCATTTTTATAATTATTTTTTAATTATATTAAAGAAATACTATTCCACTTTTTTCATCGCTTCTTCTATTGTTAAATATTTCTTATTATCTTTTAGCTTCGAATTATTAATTAAAGTAAATCTCCTTTTTTCCATATCAACATCAAAAGGTAAATCACTATCTACAATAAATTTCCTAGTAAAGTGATATGCACTAAAATCTTTACCTTCTAAAAAATATAAAAATGTTTTTCTTTTATCTTTATCTTTAATATCTACATACATCTTATTTATCCTCCATAGAAGATTATATCACAAACGATTACATTTTTATTATAAAAAAAGAAAGGTATGACAGGAATAATCCCATCATACCTTATTTAATTGCTTTGAAGTAAATTAATTCACTCGTCTTATTCCAATCATATTTATTCCACATATTAGTTTCATTGCCAATACTTGGATCGAGCATTAGTATTTTGTTATTACTAACACTATCTAATGCTACCCAATGTTGTGAATTAGAAGTAGCTCCTTTTACTTCAATAGCAATATAATATCCTTTTTCATAATATTTTTGTATTTCATACAACTTTTGAGATTTAGACATCCCTTTCAATTTAACTGAACCAGCATATTGAAAATTTGGTACAGCTTTACTTATTGCTCTATATGATAAATTTCCATGTTTATCAAATCCATAATTGTTATTAAGGGCTATTACAAATGTACCTGGATTAAATGGATATATATCTTTTGTTGGCACACCACTTTTCTTGATAAGGATAGCAATAGAAGTAGTTAAACAACCTATACCACCTATTGTTTTATTTGTTGTACCTATCTTTATATTAGCCCACTCTTTATTCCCCTGTTTCCAATTAACTATTTCACCATTATCGTGAAAACTACCATAAATAACACCATACCACATATTATCATATTTTTCACTTGTTAATTCATTAAACTCTTTTATTTGTTCTTCATTAAAGTTATATTTTTTTATCATTTCATCAGTATTATTACTATTGATATTAATATGTAAAATAGTCTTCTTATTATTGTTTTGAATTGTATTCAAAGGTTTATTATGAACATCGGTGAAATCAACATCTTCAAGTGTTCCAAGAGAATCAGTTTCATATTCTTCGATACTTGTATTGTGAGTTATGTTATTCATATCCCAAAACACTTCTTTGAGAATTTTTTTCTTTTCTTTATCCATTGTAATTACATCTTGTTCTTCGTCTCCACCAGATACTTTAACAGCATAAATTGATAATACATCTTTCCAACTTGTTTTATTAGAGTTAATTACAACTTCATCATATATTTGTTGCCTTTTTAACAAATTAATTTTATTATCCATTTCATCATTTAATTCTTCTATACAATCACTCATTTTTATACTATTTTCAATATTTTCTGATGAAAAAAATATTCCAAATACTGAAAACAATATTCCCATAACAAGTGAGAACATTAAAATAACAACCAACACGAATACACCTGCACCAGATAGTGATGTAATTAAGGTTTTTAATCCCTTCATAATTCCTTTTATTGTAGATACACCGGCATTGCCTATTTTTTTAGCCCCATTCTTTACTTTTTGTGAACCTTTTTTAGCAAGTTCCTTGCCTCTTTCTAAAATTGTTTTTTCTTTTTTTATAGTGTCCTCTATTTCTTTATGTTCTTTTAAATTATCTATTGGTACTTGTTTTTTTTCACTATCCTTTATTATTTTGTTATTAATAGTTTTATTAATCTTTTTCTTCGCAGAATATGATAATTCATCTTTTATCCTATTAGTTGTATATTTTATTCTCTCCTCACTATATTCTTCTGGATTATTTTCATTGTTGATTTTTTCTTTATTCTTTTTACTAACATAAACAATTGGATCTTTAACTCTTTCTGTCCATGCTTTTGCTTTATTTAGTTTTTTTATATCTTTTATTCTTTTTTCTTTCATTCTAATATCATTCATTAACTTCACCTCTTTTTATTTCTTTTAATTTTGTTGTCATTAAACTATACAATTTAGTATTATCTGGAAAACTATTTTTAAATGGCACTAAAGCACTACCTATTTTAAGAAGACCACTACCTGCTACTACATTATTAATAAATCGCATTTGCTCTTGCGAAATATTAAGTAGCCTAGAAAGTTCTAAAGAATCCGAAGCTGATTCACTTAACATAATAATAAATTCAGAGTTTGATAACATTGTTCTAGCAATATGGCTTTGTAATAAATCTTCCACATTTTGAGTTATTCCTGTACAAAATGCTCCGTATTTTCTAACTCTTTTCCATAACGTGAATAAGAAATTTGCAGAGTATTCATGTTTAAATAATAAATATATTTCATCAATAAAAATATAAGTATTTCTACCTTTAAATCTATTTGAAGTAATCCGATTTAAAATATTATCTAATATTACTAACATTCCAATAGAACAAAGTTCACCTTTTAAATCTAATACATCATAGCAAACAATTCTATTATTTGGATTAACATTAGTTTGTTTAGAAAATGTATTAAGATTACCTTTAGAATAAAGTTCTATTGAAAGAGCAATTGCTTGTGCTTCTTCTTCTGGTTGTCTTAATAATTCCTCACGAAAATCTTGTAAAGTTGGAACTAATCCTTGATAATTTCCTTGTTGATATGCACGGTACACTTTAGATGTACATCTATCAATAATAGATTTCTCTTTGGCACCTAGTTTTTTACCATCTAATAATTCTTCACAAAGAGACAATAAGAACTCTGATTTTAAAATAAGAGGATTATTTCCATCACCATAATCAGAATTAATATCCATTGCATTTATATGATTATCACTAGTTGCTGACATTTCTATTACTTCACCATGTAAGTTTTTAATTAAATCTCGATATTCTCTTTCTGGATCAATGATAATAATATCAGCATTTTTATCTCTTAAAGCGATAGATACAATTTCATTTTTAGCGGCAAAAGATTTACCGCTACCAGATATTCCTAAAATAAATGAATTGCCATTTAAAAGCTCCTTTCTATCCGCAAGTATCATATTATTACTAATAGCATTTTCTCCATAATACACACCGTTTTTATGGTTTATTTCTTGAACTTTAAATGGAATAAATATAGCAAGTGATTCTGTTATTAATGTTCTTGATATTTGAATTCTTTTATCTCTAAATGGCAAAACAGTATTTAATCCTTCCATTTGCTGATATTTTAAAATTGATATTTGGCATGAATTCTTTCTTCCTATTGCTAAAAGACTATCTGTATATTCTTCTAATTCTTCTTTTGTATCAGCAATTAACATAATAGTTAACAGACTAAAAAATAATCTTTGATCCCTAACAATTAAATCTTCTAATAATTCATTTATCTCTTTTCTTTGCATTTCCAAATCATAAGGAACAACTGCACTAAAATTATTATTGTTATTTTGTTTTCTCTGCCAATTTGCTATATTAGTTTCATTGCCTAGTCTTATGTTTTCTACCATTTTAACAGCAACATCCATAGGAACTGGTTCAACATCAACCGATAAAATTAAATTCTTATTGAGCTCTGTTAATTCACTAACAAAATCATCTCTTATAAAATTGGAATAATCTTTTAAAAACAAAACTCTGCCAAACTTATTACCCATTTCAAAATAATCTTTTTGAAAAGTAAAATTATCTGGACAAATGTAATCTTTAAAAGAATGTCCTTTTCTCATATTATCTAACATATCAAAATTAAAGTTATTTTCTTCATCACTTCTGTAAAAATTATGAGCTATTCTAAGTCTTTCAATGGCATCTAATTCTATACATTTAGCACCAATAATATTAAAATGATTTTTAAGCTCTGCCCCTATTCTTGAAAAATATGTTCTTGCTTCATCAATATTTTTTTTATTAATTGTAATTGTTAAAAACTTTTCTTGAATTATAGATTTATTATCCAATGCCTTAGTTAATAAAATATCATTATATTCTTTTCTTAATTCATCTAATCCATCATTTGCTTCTTTTATTTTAATATTATTGTCATAATCTATTTTATTTAGCCTACGATTTAAAATAGTTATTTTACTATCAACCGATGGATCTAGTGAATTAATTAATTCAGAATACTTTATAAACATTGACTCTTTATCATCTTTAGAAGCTGCTGCAAAATTAATGTCTGTAAATTTAAATGTCTTTGAATATTTATTTTTATCTACTAAAAAAATGCCATCTCTATATATCGTTTTAATAGGGATGACATCTTGTACACTTTTCGGTATTTCAAATATATTTTTATCTTTTTGAAAAAATTTTTCTAATTTTTTTATCATTCTTCTCTTCCTCACTTTCTCTTATTAATACTTCATAAAAATTTATAGGTTTAAATACTAATTGTTTAGATACTAAAAATTCAGTTTTCAAAAAGGAAATGATAAAATCCTCAAAATTAAGACCATTATATTTAATAAATCCTATTGCTATAAATGGACATGCACCTAATATACATATCCATGATAATATTTCTTTATTAAAAACATTTTTTAGACCAAAATATAATCCAACTGCTACAATACATGATATAACGGCAAAAATAAACTGTCTCAATGTAAGACCAAAGTATACCTTTTCAGTATAGTCTCTTATTTCCTTATTAATTTTAACTTCCATTTTTTATCTCTCCATATCACATTTCTCATTAGATTCAATTAAAGGTTTCTTTCCTTTAACAATACTTTCTATAAAGTCTTTTTTTATCCATGAATCTTCTTCAATAATATCAATATATTTTTCTTCAAGAATTTTTTTTATTTTTTGAGTATCTTTATAACTCATATATGCTTTTCCTTCTTGAAATTCTGGTAATAATTCCTCATAATTATTATCCAATTTATCTTTTCTTACTTCTAAAGACTTAGTGTTATTTACCCATGAACCGACTAAATCATGATTATAACTTTTTTCATAATAATCACCACCACCTAATCCATTACTTAAAGATAATAATAATGGAAGTGGTGCTATAGCCATATATCCAATTTTATTTTTATATTTAAAAAAATCATAATTAAAATCAGCAGGAACACAATGGTTTAAATCAATATATTGTTTAGTATCATGATTATATATATACCTATAATTATCAACTTTTAAATTGTCTTTTAAAGGTATTTCTTTAAATTTATCGTAAGCTAAACTATAAATACTATTATTTATTTTTCCATCTTTATCACATAATTCAAATTCTTTTTCTAATCCAGAAAATATTCTTGAACATTCTTCTGAATAAACATCATGACTATTTCCATAATCACCAACAACATATACACGATCACCCTTCCAATTTTTAGTTAAGTTATCTAATAATGTTAAATTCATTGGATTCTCCAAATATCCCCATTCTAAAAGTTTTAAACCTGCATTAGATCGAAGATACTCTTTCTTATCAACATTTATAATCATATGATATTGTCCCATACTATCTCTCCCAACTATCTCTAGATGAATTATCTAATCCCTCTACTCTATTAGATTCTCTAATTACATTAGATTGTAATTCAGGATTATTTTTTGATTCATTATAAGCATTAATAATATCTTCTGATAAAAAGTGATAATTCTTCTTTTCATATTGCTTTTTATCATCAATAAAACTATTTGTATATTCAATCGCTATTTGTTCATCTAATCTTAAATCTTTAGGGTTTAAACCAATATCCATACATAATAATGCTTGATTGAAATATTTTTCGTCTTCCTTTTTTAGAGCTGATAACTGATTATACATAATAGTTAAGAACTGTCTTGAAGTAATATCTGCCATATATTTTTCAGTAACCTGATCTAATATTTTTTCATAATGTGATGGTGGAACTCTAGTTGGTTCTTGTGTAGATGGATTTATATACTTTAATGTCATATCGCTTATTGCTTTACTCATATCTTTTGGTTTTAATTGAGTAAAATCATCATATTGTTTTCTCATTTATATTACCTCACTTTCTAATTTTTCAAATTTATCAATACCATAAAGTAATCCAATATCACTGCCATTATCCCAATTCATATTAATTATTCCCATATCATCTACGAAATTAACTGTACCTAAAAGATTAGGCATTAATTTATATTTACTATCCATATAAATTAATTTAATTCTTGTTCCTTTTGGAAACTCTTTTTTTATAAAATTAATTTGTTCTTTACCTCTCATCTCGTTCATCCTTTCTTTTATCTTTTGATAAATCAATATCTCTATATTCATCGTCTTCAAAATATCTATTAATATAAGGGTAATCTAAAAACTTAACTCCATCTTTTTCTGTGCTATCTGCCTCTTTCTCCTCAATATCATCAAAATTTTCTCCAATTCTAGAATATCGATATCCATAGCCATTTTCTTCAAGTTTATCAAGACTATCCATAACTGCATCTACTTCCTCATATCCGTCATACCATTTTAAACTATCCCATCCAATATATATTTCATTTCCATCAGCACTTGCCTTACTAACATCTAGACTATTTAATAAATTAAAATCATAATTATAAGCATCAGCAACAGAACCTTCCTTTATATTGTCAATCTTATATTTTCTAATATGTTCATCAATATATTTTCTTAATTCTTTATAGCCATTTTTACTAACAATTATTCTTACATCACTTCTATATCCCATATCTATCTCTCCATTTCTTTATGATTTTTTCTACTAGATAAAATTTCATATATTTTATCTAATGTTTTTGCAATACTATTTTCATTAAAATATTTTTTATATTTTTCAATTTGTACATTTGTTAAAGACTTAAAATCCCCATTTTCATAATCATCGCCAACAATTAAAAAAGGACCTGCAATTATGTCATATCCTATATATCTATTTAATTCCATATTATTCATTTTTCCTTCTTCATTACATATCAAAACCACTTCATTATCATCTTGTAAATAAGTAGTTTCAATATATCCATTAACTTGTTTTTGAAATGATTTTAAATTATTTTCTATTTCTATTTCTTTTGGTAATTTATATGGCTCTACCAATAAGCACTTTATTTTTTCATTCATTTTTTCCTCTCTTTCTTTCACAAAAAAGAATCAAGATTATTCTCAATTCTTCATTATTTTTTTTACAATCCCATCATTTCCCTTACAACTCTATCAGACATTTTAATAGTTCCTACTAAAACTAAAATGTTAAATATTAATTCACCTAAATAAGTCCATACTTGTGAATTAGCACTTGCTGATACATCAATAATTGGCGGACTACTTGCAAAGGCAGAAAAAATAATACATGATAAAACTATAATAGCACCTTCTAAACATACTGCAGCATAGCTTTTTAAGAAACTTTTTCCAACTTGCTGTGTTGTTTCACCAGCAAAAGTAGATAAAGGAATTGGTGCAATAGCAGTATATAGATATAATTTAAAGAATCTTCCATATACTGTCATAATCATTATTATGGATAAAACTGTCACAACAAGACTACCAATTAAAGTAATTGCCCAAAGTGGAATAGAGGAAATAAATCCGACATCTTCTATTGCTTCAACTATTGTATTAGGTAAAACTGCATTTGTACTTCCTGAAATATTAGCAATACTCATTATTTTAGATACCATTCCTTGTGATATTTTAAATACTGCAAGCATTAAATCCATTCCATAAGTAACAACAACTTTAGCAAGTGCAAACCTTATAAATAATTTTAAAGCATGTTCTGGCTTTTTTATATCATTAAAAGATGTACAAGTTTTAATAATACTTATTGCAAAAAACAAAACTAATAATGCCAATGCTATTGCTTGCAATCCTCCATATATATTTTTGATAATCTCCCATATTGTTCCACCTTTAAAAGTTTCAGGAGTTTGTGTTACTAAATTCCATATTTCTGCAAGTTTAGAACTCCATGTATCAAGAGCTTTCTGTAAGTTCTCTATTATTGAATCTGTCAAATTATTTCACCTCCTAAAAATTAATTAGGAGGATATGAAATTTTCTATCCTCCCGTAATTAGATTCAATATAGGTTTTGCAAATATAATTATTATTCCACCTACAACTTGTAAAACTCCGTTAGATCTTTGTGATGGATCTTGACTCTTAAACGATAATCCAAATTGCATAATGCCAAATCCTGTTAATATAAATCCAACTACTCTCATTATTGTAAATATAAAATCTGATAAGTTATTAATAACTTTTAGTGGATCTTCATTTGCAGCATAAACATTTACTGTCATAAATAAAAGAACTAAAATGATATATACATATTTTAGTCCTACTTCTAATTTTTTAATTTTTTTCATATTCTTTCCTTTCTTTTTAAAATTTATAATAATCAATATCATCAGAAGTTATAATGTCATAATCTTCTTCAATATCTTTAATATCTATTGTTTCAGTTATTCCTTCATCTTTAAATAAATTAATTGATGCAAGTGAATAATCTTTTAATTCATGTGAATAAGGTTCTCCTTCCCCATCAGTTGTATATTTAATATTAGGGTGTTTTTCTAATATGTATTTTAAATCAATAATTGGTCTTTCACCTCTAATAAATAAAATAGCATTATTATTATCTAGTGTTCTAACTTCATCAGGTGTTAATAATTCTCTTCCCATTTTTTGATAATTAGTTGAATAACTTCCACTTTTTCCTTTGCTTTTTCCGTAAGTATTTGTATCAATTGTATCTTTTCCTAAAAGTTCTGAAATATATTTATGTGTTGATTGTTCATTACCCCCTAAATACAATAATTCATCACAATTTCCTACAATTGATTCCCATTCTTTTGAAAATAGCGATTTAAGTTGAGCTAAATTTTGAATAATAATTGATACTGATACCTCACGAGATCTCATTGTACTTAATATTTTTTCAAAATCATTTGGTAAAGAAACATTGGCAAATTCGTCCATTACAAAATGAACATGAATCGGAAGACTTCCTCCATACTTATAATCAGCTATATAAAATAATTGCTGAAATAACTGAGTATATAAAATACTTACTAGAAAATTAAAACTAGGATCAGAATCTGGAATGATAGCAAATAAAGCTGTCTTTTCTTCACCTAGTTTGGATAATTCCATTTCATCATATTGGGTTATTGTTGCAAGACTATCTAAATTAAATTTATCTAATTTTGATATAAGTGTTATTTGAATTGATTTAAGTGTTTTAGCAGAACCACTTCGGTAGTTTCTATAATATTTTAATGCAATATGATTAGGATTTCTTTCTTCCAATAAATCAAATAAAATATCTAATGGGCTTTTGTAGTCATCATCATCCTCTCTAACTTCTCCTGCTCTTAACATTTCAAGTACCATTGAAAAGTTTTGTTCTTCAAAGGGTGCTTCATACCATAAATAAAAGATAAGAGCTAGTAAAAGAGTTGAGGCAGCCATATCCCAAAATGGATCTGATGATTTAGAATCTTTTGGTGTTGTTGCTTTAAATAAATTAGTAACTAATCTTTGAACATCATTATCACTTCTTAAATAAACAAATGGATTATAAGAATCACTTTTTTCCATATTGATTAAATCAAGTATTCTTAATTTATATCCTTTTTTTAATAACAAATTTGCTGTACTTCTTAAAATTTCACCTTTCGGATCTAATATAACAAATGAAGTATTACATTGCATTATATTAGGTTTTGCATAAAATCTAGTTTTTCCAGCTCCACTACCACCTATAACTAATGTATTAAGATTTCTTCTATGCTTTTTAGAATTATATCCTATTTGAATATTATTTGTTAAAATTTTATTACTTTCTATTGGCAACTGTAAATATTTTTTATTAATCACTTTACTATTACCCCACTTTGCCGAACCATATTCAATTCCTTTACGATAATTTTTATCATTAAAAACATACATTGCTATTAAAAGTATATAAATCATTACTAATACCAAAATTGTTCTTAATGAATCATTACACCAGGTTATATTAAAAGGATTATCTATAATATTAGAAAACTCACTAATAATATAAAATAATCCTTTATTAACAAATGGTGCTAATAATATAGCTAACCATATTATTAAAATCAACCCAACAATTATAAAAATAATACCATTTTTCTTCATCTAGCATCAGCATATTTTCTTGGAAACATTCTTTTTTTCTCTGGTGCGTCTAATATCTTTAATAAAAGTCTATCAACTACTTCTGTATCAATATCTTCACTTAACATCTTATTTCTAAAATCAGTTAATGAATTAATTACTATTCCTTTTTCTTCTTCATTAAGTTCTATCTCAATAACATATTTCATATTATTTTACCTTCTCATTCTTTTTGATTTTTCTCTTTGATTTATCTTTTAGAATTTTTGATTCTTTTCTTTTTAGATCTTCTTTTATTTCATCTAATTTTTCTTTAACTGATTCTTTATTAGAATTTTCCAAGAAATTGTCTTTGTTCTTTAATGAATTCGAAGACGGATTTTCTATTTCCATCTTCGTTAAAGACGGGTTTGATTTTAAATTTTCTAACCTCTCTTGTCTAGTTTTTTCAATTTCAGTTCTAATCTCTGCCTCTTTATATTCAGATAATTTAAATCTTTTTACAATACGATTAATCTTACTTGAATCTTCAGTTCTAACCATAATATCAACAATACCATCATTAGTTTTTGCTTTTTTATTAATAACTGCACAATAAAGTATTCCATATCTTTTTGCTTCTTCAGTAAATTTTCTAAAATCTTCTGTTTTTAATGAAAATATCTTTAATTCTTTTCCTGACCTTAACATTTTATTAAGAGTTGTTTTACCAGATGTTTTATTGTTATTTTTTACTATAGAATAAAAAAGGACAGCTGCCTCTTTTGCACCCTCTCCTGTTATTCTTGCAATAACTTGCACTCCATCTAAACTCATTTTAACAATTTGCTCTGCTGCATCACTTGATTGGCTCATTTTTATCTACCTCCTTTTCTTCAAATTCTTTTAGATTAGTTTCTATACTTTCTTTTCTTAATTCAATTTTTTCACAAGTTCTAATTTTATTTCTTAATGATTTAGATTTATTATTAATTTTATCAATACTTATTCTAATTTGTTCTTTATCTACATCATCTTTTTTTATTTGATATTTTAATTTACTTTTATAATCTAACATATCATCTAATTCTTTTATAACTTTTTCTTTATAATTAATTAAATCATCTTTAGTAATAATATTGTTCTCTACCAGAAATATTGCTTCTTTTGATAATTCATCAAGTCTTTTAGAGTCTTCTCTCATACTTGGAGATAATTTAATTCTTCTGATATTACTTGGATATATCTTTAATAAATAACAATAGTAATGATATAATCCTTGTAATCCATGATACTTTTTATTAATTTTCTTTTTAATAATATTCTTAGTAATATGATTATAGGTTATATTGTTTTCTCGATGTTTAGTAATATCTTCTATCCTTTTTTTGATATTATTAATAGAATATTCTTCTCCAAATCTTCTTTCAATTCTAATTATTTTTTTATAAGAATTTCCTTTAACAGATAATTTATCATATCTCTCATACACAGTATAATCTAAATCTCTTAATAAATTCAAAAAATCTTTATATGATACAGCTTCATTAATACAATAATCAATATCTAATTTAGTTAATGAATAATAATCTAATTTACCATCTAAATTTCTTTTTAAATAATTCTCATAATTTATATTCTTTCTTGTATTTTTTTCTTCTAAAACAGATAATCCATATTCTTGACATATAGAATCATTAAGATGTCTTAATTCTGCATAAGAACTTCTTGAATATTCACATTTTTTCCCATCAAGAAAAGATACCGAATTAATTACAAAATGATTATGAACATTTTCAGTATTAGTATGAGTTGCAATTAATACTTGAAATCTATCACCCCACATTTCATTTGCTAGTTCTACTCCTATTTGGTGAGATAATTCTGCTGAAACCTCACCTTTAGGAAACGATTGATATGCATGATAACCTAAAATACCATCTACTTTTGAAAAAGATTCCTTCGTTATTTGCATTTCTTTAAAAGCTGTTTTAGGATTACAATTAATTCCTGTTATAAAATGATTTACTTCTTCATTATTATCACTATTATTAATAGTATTATGTAATTCTTTGATAAAATCATTTTGTTTTATAGTCTTCTCTTCATTTGAAATATAATTAATTACTTGTTTTAAGTTGGAACTAATTTTCCATATACCACATGTTGCAATAAATATCACCTACTTTCTTTTTTTTACTTAAAAGAAAAAGCCAACACCTGTTAGCTTTTTCAAAAAGAATAAAAAGAGGTTAACTAGTATGATACTAGTGGCATCAATTATTCTTTAATTACTTTATAATTATTTTTCCATTTTCATAACTTGCTTTTATATGTTTTAGATTTAATCCACATAATCCAAAATTCTCATTTTTTATCTCATTATAATATTCTCTTAATGGTATATTTATCTCTTCAATTTTATCATCTTTATAATCTATACTATATATGACTTTCTGGCAATATATCGAACCTAATAACTTTTTCTTATAAACAATTTCAATAAAAGTTGGCTCTATTGGACAATATATACTTTCTAACGATTCAGTTTTAGAAATATCAATTTTTTGAAGTGTAGCTTCATCATGTATCACTGAATCTACAAATAAACGAACAATAAAAATATTAGTTAAAATAAACAACATAATTGAAAATATAATTTTAAATACCTTGATTTTACATTTTATAATACAAACTATTAGAAAAATTAATACGATAAGTCGTAATAAATAATGTATTAAATCACCGCTGTAATTCTTCAATATTCTTACCATAGGCATATCAGCAAATGGTGCAATGACGATAAAGCCATAAATAAATAAAATGATTATGATAGCAATATTCAATATTATTTTACTATTTTTATTTTCTTTTCTCATTTTTCCTCCTAGTATATTAATTTAACAATTATACATTCTTTAATGTAATAATTACTAACTCTGGTTTATTATTTATACGATATGGCAAAATACTATTTCCTATGCCCCTACTAACAATCATCGTAGTTTTTTGTTCCATATATTTTCCACTTGTATATTTAGGAAATAAACCTTGATTTGGAGCAACTAAACCACCAATAAATGGTATTCTAATTTGCCCCCCATGAGCATGTCCTGATAAGACTAAATCTATTTCATTTTCAACATATACATTAAACAATTCTGGTCTATGCGATAATAAAATATTAAAACTATTCCTATCATATTCTAAATAGTTAATTTCTGTTTTTATAATTTCCTTATCAGTAATAGATGATTCATGTACCATAGATGGATCATCAATTCCTAATACTTTAATTTTAGAATCATTTAATTCAATAGCATCAACTTTGTTATCTAAAATAATTACATCATTTTCTCTTAATTTTGCTTTTAATTCACTATAATCACTAATCCTTGCTTCATGATTTCCACTTACAAAATAAATAGGTGCACATTTTTTTATTTTTTTTACAAAATCAATTGCAACATTGATATCTTTTGTTCTTGAATCAATCAAATCTCCAGTAATAAGAATTAAATTTGGTTTTTGATTTTCTATTTCTTTTACTAAAGTATTTGTTAGTTTTGTAGACTTTGTATTATGAAAATCTGATATTTGTATTATTTTATAATCATTAAACTCATTGGGTATTTTATTATTTGTAATTTCATAATTACTTATTTGCAAACTATTATTTTCATAGTTAATATAAAAAAACAGCAACACTATTAAAATAACAATTGATAGCAAAATAATTATTTTTTTTCTTTCCATAAACATCACCATTTCAATAACTATTATATCATATTTTTAATTTTTTCCCATTGTTCATTACTAATAAACATATAATCACATCCCTTCTAAAAATTTTAGTTAAAAGAAAAAAGCCAACACCTGTCAGCTTTTTCAAAAAGAATAAAAAGGGGTTGGCTAGTGTGATACTAGCATCAATTCGCCTAAATCGAATTGACTACCTCTTATTATAAAATATTTTATTTATTTTTCAATCAATTTTACTTATATAGACAATCGTAATCTCTTAATCTTCCGACTCCTTTTATTTATCTAATTTAATATATTCATCTCCAGTATAATAATATATATTCTTATCTTTTAAATCCGAATAATAATTCTTTACTTCTTTAATCAATCCATCATCTTTCCATTGATAATTTATTACTTTGTTTTCAATATCATCAGGGTACATTTCTTTAATTGATGAAGCATATTCATTACCATCTTTAGGTATTTCATATTTTACTACTTTATTATCATTTAATTCAAAAGTAAACTTATATGGCATTGAGCTTCCAGATCCACTTATTATCTTATTATCTACTACATAATATGATTCTTCTGATATCCACATATAAGCATATCTATAATTATCATCTTCCGTTATACCAAACCCATTGTAATCAATAAACATTTTATACCTATCTTCATTCTTCTCTGGATTTGTATCATTATCAATAATATATTGAACTGCAGTATCATATAAATGTTCATTATCAGTTATATAATTTTCTTTATTACTGCAACCTGTAATTATAAATAAACTTACGATCACCATTAAACATAAAAATATTTTCTTTTTCATATATTCACCTTCTATTTAAATTATACCATATTCTTTTACTTTTTAATATACTCGTAATATTACTAAAAAATGAACTGATTTCTCAATTCCTAATATCTTAATCTTCCGAACTAATTAATAAATTGT
>CAMVAF010000030.1 GCA_947165365.1 uncultured Clostridia bacterium
AAAAGGAAAAGTTGTTAAAGCAGTTGTTGTTAGAACTAATTTTGGTGTTCATCGTAATGATGGAAGTACTATTAGATTTGATGATAATGCTTGTGTAATTATAAGAGATGATAAGAGTCCTATTGGAACTCGTGTCTTCGGACCAGTAGCAAGAGAATTAAGAGATGATAAAGATTACATGAAAATTGTATCTCTTGCTAAAGAAGTACTATAAAGGAGTGTATTTATGAATCTTAAAGTAGGAGATAAAGTAGTAGTAATCGCTGGTTCTAGTAAAGGAAAAGAAGGAACAATTAAAAAAGTTTTAAAACAAGAAAATCGTGTTATTGTTGAAGGTGTTAATATTGTTAAAAAACACATTAAAGACAATGGACAAGGAAATGGTGGTATCATTGAAGTTGAAGCACCAATTCATAGAAGTAATGTTAGTATAATTGATCCTGATACAAAAAAAACTACAAGAATCGGTCATACTATGAATAAAGATAAAAAGATTAGAATCGCAAGACGCTCAAAGGCAAGTCTTGATTAAGGAGGGTATAAATGAACCGTCTAAAAGAAAAATACTTGAATGATATAGTTCCAAGTTTAAAAGAAAAATATAGTTATAAATCAATCATGCAAGTACCAAAATTAGAAAAAATTGTTGTTAATATTGGTGTTGGTGATGCTACAGGAAACTCTAAACTATTAGATGCTGCAGTTAATGAACTAGAACAAATTACAGGTGCTAAACCAGTAATTACTAAAGCTAGAAAATCTATTGCAGGATTTCATGTAAGAGAAGGTCAATCAATTGGATGTAAAGTTACTCTAAGAGGAGAAGAAATGTATACTTTCTTAGATAAATTAATATCTATTGGATTACCAAGAGTTAGAGATTTCCGTGGTGTTAGTCCAAAAGCATTTGATGGAAGAGGAAATTATACTTTAGGTATAAAAGAACAATTAATTTTCTCTGAAATAGAATATGATAATGTTTTAAAAGTAAGAGGAATGGATATTGTTTTTGTAACAACTGCAAAGACAAATGAAGAAGCTTATGACTTACTAGAAGAACTTGGAATTCCATTTAGAAAGTAGTTGGAGGAAAATATGGCTAAAAAAAGTATGATAAATAAAGCAAATAAAAAACAAAAATACAAAGTAAGAGAATATAGTCGTTGTACAAGATGTGGAAGACCACATGCCGTACTAAGTGAATTTGGTATTTGTAGAATTTGTTTTCGTGAACTTGCTTATAAAGGACAAATACCAGGTGTTAAGAAATCAAGCTGGTAAAAAGGAGGATATTATTTATGGTAGTAACTGATACAATTGCAGATATGTTAACAAGAATAAGAAATGCTAATAGTATGCGTTATAATGAAGTTAATGTGCCTGCTTCAAATCTTAAAATAAGTCTTGCTAAAATTTTAAAAGAAGAAGGATTTATTGAAGATTATAAAATAGAAAATGATAATGTTCAAGGAACAATTGTCATTACCTTAAAATATGGACAAAATAAAGAAAGAGTAATTACTGGATTAAAACGTATTTCAAAACCAGGATTAAGAGTTTATGCAAAAGCCTCTGAAGTACCTAAAGTACTTAATGGACTTGGTATTGCTATTATATCAACAAGTAATGGTATGATGACTGATAAAGAAGCAAGAAAACAAAATCTTGGCGGCGAAGTTCTTTGCTACATCTGGTAGAAGGAGAGATTATGAGTCGTATAGGAAATCGAAAAATAATGATTCCTGCTGGAGTAACAGTTAATATAGATGATAATATAGTTAAAGTTAGTGGACCAAAAGGTAACCTTGAAATGGAGTTAAAAAATCCTATTACTATGAAAATAGAAGGTAATGAAATAACTCTAGAAAAGAATGCTGATACTAAAATCGCAAATATGTTACATGGAACAATGAACGCTAATTTAACTAATTTAATTGAAGGTGTTAACCATGGCTTCAGTAAAGGATTAGAAATAATTGGTGTAGGATATAAATTTTCACTTAAAGGAAATACTCTTGTTATTAATGCAGGATATTCTCATCCTGTTGAAATGAATATTCCTACAGGAATTAAAGTTGAAGCAGTAAGTAATACTGAAATTACAATATCAGGTTGTGATAAAGTAATGGTAGGTGAATTTGCGGCTAATGTTCGTAAAGTTAGAAGTCCTGAACCATATAAAGGAAAAGGTATTCGTTATAAAGATGAACATGTTCGTCGTAAAGAAGGTAAAAAAGCTGCTAAATAATGGAGGATATTTATGATAAGTAAAGAATCAAGAAACTCTATGCGTCTAGCTAGACACGAAAGAGTAAGAGAAAAAATATTTGGTACTAGTGAAATGCCTAGACTTTGTGTATTTAAATCAAATACTAATATTTATGCACAAATCATTAATGATGAAGAAGGTGTTACTCTTGTATCTGCAAGCTCTCTTGATAAAGATTTGAAAATAAAGAATAATAACGTTGAAGCAGCAAGTAAAGTTGGTGAAGCTATTGCTAAAAAAGCCAAAAAAGCTGGAATTACAACTGTTGTATTTGACCGTGGTGGATATATGTATCATGGAAAAGTTAAAGCATTAGCAGAAGCTGCAAGAAATAATGGATTAGAATTCTAGGAGGGCAATATGCAAAAAGAAAGAAAAGATAGAAAAGAAAAAAATGTTAAAACATTAGAAGAGTTAGTTATTGAAGTTAAAAGTGTTGTTAAAGTAACAGCAGGTGGAAGACAAAGAAGATTTTCAGCAACAGTAGTTGTTGGAGATAGAAAAGGTCTTGTAGGTATTGGAATTGGAAAAGCAAGTGAAGTACCGGATGCTGTTAAAAAAGCAATTCAACAAGCTAATAAGAATTTAATTAAAGTTAATTTAATTGATAATCGTACTATTGCTCATGAAGTAGTTGGTAAAAGTGGTGCTGCAAGAGTTTTAATTAAACCTGCTCCACTAGGTGCTGGACTTATTTCAGGTGGTGCTGTAAGAGCTGTACTTGAACTAGCTGGTGTTAAAGATATTTCTAGTAAATCACTTGGTGCAAGAACAAAACTTAATATGGCAACTGCTACTATGAACGCTCTTAAATCTCTTAAGAGTATTGAGCATGTATGTGAATTACGTGGAAAAACTAAAGAGGAGATATTAGGATAATGGAATTACATGAATTAAAAAGAACCGAAGGATCAGTTCACGTAAGAAAAAGAGTTGGTCGTGGAATGGGTTCTGGACTTGGAAAAACAAGTGGAAAAGGTGAAAAGGGACAAAAAGCTAGAAGTGGTGTAAGTATTCCTGCAACTTTTGAAGGTGGACAATTACCTTTATATAGACGTTTACCTAAAAGAGGATTTTCTAATGCTCCATTTAAAATTAGATACGCTGTAATTAATGTTTCTGATTTAAATGTCTTTAATGATGGTGATGTTGTTACACCAGAAGTTTTAAAAGAAAGAGGATTATTAAAGAAACAATTATGTGGTGTTAAAGTATTAGGAAATGGTAATTTAGAAAAGAAATTGACTATTAAAGCACATAAATTTTCTAAAGAAGCAATCGCAAAAATTGAAAAGTCAGGAAGTAGTAAAGAGGTGATCTAGTATGTTTGCTCTTTTAAAGCAAATTAAGGCACCTACTAATAAAGATTTAAGAAAAAGAATCTATTTTACATTAGGAGCTTTATTAATCTTTATTGTTGGTACTAATATTAGAGTACCGGTAAGTCAAACAAAAAATTTAACTGACAATTTAGGATTTTTAGAACTTTTGAATGCTATGGGTGGAGGAGCTTTAAAGAATTTTAGTATTTTAGCTCTTGGTGTATCACCTTATATTACGGCAAGTATTGTTATTCAACTTTTACAAATGGATATTATTCCATATTTTACAGAGCTTTCTAAAGAAGGACCTGTTGGAAGAAGAAAGTTAAATCAAATAACAAGATATATTGGTATTGCATTTGCTTTCTTACAAGGTTATGCTTTTAGTTATGCTTTTATGGGAAATGCAAGTAGTTTAGATTACTTATATGTAGCAGTTGTTTTAACTGCAGGTACAGCTTTCTCATTATGGTTGGGTGATCAAATAACGCAAAAAGGTGTTGGTAATGGTATAAGTCTTATGATTATGGCTGGTATTATTGCAACACTTCCTAATACATTCATTATGGCATTTAATGAATTAGTTCTAAATAGCGGAGTATTATATTTAGGAATTCTTAAATTTGTAGGATTTGTTCTTGCTTATTTCTTAATTATCATTGGGGTAATTTATGTATCTGAAGCAGAAAGAAGAATTCCATTACAATATGCTAATCGTACAACAGGAAGTTATGGAAGTGAACAATCATTCCTTCCAATTAAACTTAATACAGCAAGTGTTATGCCAGTTATCTTTGCATCAAGCTTGCTTGCTATTCCATCAACGATTGCGGCTTTTGTAAATAATCAAGGATTTAAGAATTTTGTAGAAAATTATTTAAGTTATAATAAACCAGTAGGTTTAGTAATATATATTATATTAATTTTCTTATTTGGATATTTTTATACATTCTTACAATTAAAGCCAAGTGATGTTGCTGATAATTTAAAGAAGAATGGTGGTTATATTCCTGGTGTTAGACCTGGGGATGAAACTAGTAAACACATTAAATTCGTTTTATCAAGAATCACTGTTACTGGAACAATTCTATTAATTATTTTGGCAATTATACCAATAATTGTGCAAAATTTAACAGGACTTTCTAGTGCAGGAGCAATTGGTGGAACAGGTATTCTTATCGTTGTTGGTGTTGCACTTGAAACTTATAAACAACTAGAGGGATCTCTTGCAACAAGAACTTATAAAAAAACGAGAGGTAGAAGATAATGCGTAATATCATTTTAATAGCAGCTCCAGCTGCTGGAAAAGGGACAGTTTCAGAGGATTTGGTTAAGAAATACAATTATACTCATATTTCTACTGGGGATATCCTAAGAGAAATGAGTAAAAGTGAAGATGAATTTGGAAAAAATCTTCGAAATCTTTTAGAAAGTGGACAATTAGTAAGTGATGATATTGTTTATGAAGCACTAAAAAGAAGATTATTAATGGATGACTTGGATAACGGATTTATTTTAGATGGTTTTCCAAGAAATTTATCACAAGCTAATGAATATGATAAAATTTTAAAGGAAGTTAATAAAGATCTTGGTGTAGTAATCTATCTTGATGTCGATAGAGAAGTACTTGAAAAGAGAATCACTGGAAGAAGAATATGCAAAGAATGTGGAAGTACTTATAATGTACTAACAGGAGTTAATACTCCAAAAGAAGATGGTATTTGTGATAAATGTGGTGGAGAATTATATCAAAGAAGTGATGATAATGCCGAATCATTTAAAACAAGATATCAAACATTTATGGATAAAACATATCCATTAGTTGAATTTTATGAAGATAGAAATATCTTATATCGTGTAAGATCATTAGATCCAACTGAAACTTTTAAAGAAGTAGAAAGGATTATTAATGATTAGTATAAAAAGTAACAGAGAAATCGAGTTACTTAAAATCGCTGGTAGTATTGTTCATGATACCAGGATGTATTTACTTCCCTTTATTAAGGAAGGGATAACTACAAAAGAACTTGATAAATTAGCAGAAGATTATATATTATCAAGAGGAGCAACACCATCATTTAAAGGATATAATGGTTATCCAGGTAGCATTTGTACGAGTATTAATGAAGAGGTTGCTCACGCTCTTCCAAGTAAAAGGAAACTTCGAAATGGTGATATCATTTCAATTGATATAGGAGTATGTTTTAGGGGGTTTCATGCTGACTCAGCTTGGACTTATCCTGTGGGAGAAGTATCAAGCAAAAGAGAAATGATAATGAAATGTACAAAAGAAGCCTTGTTTAGTGGAATTAATGCTATTAAACCAGGTAATCATATTGGTGATATATCACATGCAATAAGTGAGGTTAGTAAAAAATATCATCTTAGTATTGTTAAAGAAGTTTCTGGACATGGAATAGGACGTGAACTTCATGAAGAACCGGATATTTTGAATTATGGAATAGAAGGTTTAGGAGAAGAACTTATGGAAGGCATGGTCCTTGCAATTGAACCTGTTCTAGCAGTAGGAAGAGGAGAAGTTGAAATGGTAGATGATTGGACTATGGAAACAGTCGATAACTCATCAACAGCACATTATGAACATACAGTTTTAGTAACCAGTGATGGCTACGAAATTCTAACGGGAGGAATAGATGGCTAAAAATGATACGATAGAAGTAGAAGGAAAAGTATTAGAAGTTTTACCAGGTTATAAATTTAAGGTTATGCTAAGTAATAACCATATAATTGAAGCTCACGTTTCTGGTAAAATGCGAATGAATAACATTCGTATCGTAGAAGGTGATACTCTAGTAATAGAACTTTCACCCTATGATTTAACACGTGGGAGAATTACCTATAGGAAGTAGGAGGGATAAATATGAAAGTTAAACCATCAGTAAAACCAATTTGTGCAAAATGCAAAGTAATTAAAAGAAAAGGTAAAGTAATGGTAATTTGTGAAAACCCTAAGCATAAACAAACTCAAGGGTAATATAAGGAGGAATTATGGCACGTATTAAAGGTGTAGATATACCTAATGATAAACATATTTCAATATCACTTACTTATATTTATGGTATTGGAAGAAGTTTAGCAAAAACTATTTGCGAAAAAGCAAAAGTTGAACCAACAAAAAAAGCAGGAGACTTAACTATTGAAGAACAAAATCGTCTTCGTGATGTTATTAATGAACATTTAACAGAAGGAGATTTAAGACGTGAAGTTAATATGAATATTAAAACCAAGATGGAAATTAATTCATATCAAGGAACTCGTCATAAAAAAGGTCTTCCAGTTCGTGGTCAAAGAACAAATAGAAATGCAAGAACTAGAAAAGGTAAAGGTAAAGTAGTTGCTAATAAGAAAAAGCAATAAAATAAGGAGGAAATAAGTCATGGCTTATAAACAAAGAAAAAGAAAAGTAAAAAAGAATATTCCTGAAGGAATTGCACATATTCATGCTACTTTTAATAATACAATTGTAACTATCTCTGATAAAGATGGTAATGCTATAGCTTGGGCTAGTGCTGGAGCATTAGGTTTCAAAGGAAGTAAGAAATCAACTCCATTTGCTGCAGGTCAATCAAGTGAAGCTGCTGGTAAAAAAGCATATGATCTTGGTATGAGAAAAGTTGAAGTATTTGTTAAAGGATTAGGTCCAGGTAGAGAAACTGCTATTCGTTCACTTCAAACAGCTGGACTTGAAATTACTGCAATTGATGATGTTACACCAATTCCACATAATGGATGTCGTCCACCAAAACGTCCTAGAGGATAAAAAAGTTTTAGTGGGTAAAAGGAGGAATATATGAAAGATGAAATGACTAGTTATAGTCAAGTAATTGAATTTGAAAAACCTAATTATCATGTAAGTGAATACAAAGAAGATAATTTTTATGGAAAGTTTGAAATAGAACCACTTGAAAGAGGTTTTGCTACCACTTTAGGTAACGCCTTAAGAAGAGTTTTACTTTCATCTTTACCAGGAACGGCTATTACCAGTGTTAAAATTGATGGGGCAGCTCATGAATTTCAAACACTTGATGGTGTAAGAGAAGATGTAATTACAATTATTTTAAATTTAAAAGCAGTAGTTTTAATTAATCATTCTAATCTTGATAAAGTAATTAATATTGATATTACTAATGATGAGGATGAAAGAGTAGTTACTGCAGGTGATATTACATCAGATGGTGATATTGAAGTAATTAATAAAGATCTTCCAATTGCAACTTTAGCAAAAGGAGCTCATTTAAGAATGGAAATGACTGTATCTAATGGTAGAGGTTATGTAAGAAGTGAAGAAAATAAGAAAATTCTTGAAAATAGTAAATTAGGATTTATTGCGATTGATTCACTATACTCTCCAATTAGAAGAGTTGCTTATGAAGCATTACCAGCAAGAGTTGGTCAAAATGAAAATTACGATAAACTTGTAATGGAAATTTGGACTAATGGTGCTATTAAACCTGAAGAAGCTTTAGGTGATGCAAGCAAGATTTTAAGAAAACATTTTGAAATGATGGAACATGATGCTAAAGATATGGTTAACATCAAAGAAAAAACTGAAGATAAAAAGACAAAAGCTCTTGAAACAAGTATTGATGACTTGGATTTCTCAGTAAGAGCATACAATTGTTTAAAGAGAGCTAATATTCATACTTTACAAGATTTAATTAGTAAAGATGAAACTGAAATAATGAAAATAAGAAATTTAGGAAAGAAATCTTTAAAAGAAGTATTAGATAAAATTAAAGAACTTGGACTAGATTTAAAAGATAATGATTAGGAGAGATTTATGGCATATAGAAAATTAGGTCGTGATAACAAACATAGAAGAAGCATGCTTGCTACTCTTACTAAACAAGTTATCATGAATGAAAGAATTAAAACAACTGATACTCGTGCAAAGGAAGTTAGAAAGAGTGTTGATAAAATGATTACTCTTGGTAAAAGAGGAGATCTAATATCAAGAAGAAATGCCCTTGCTTTCCTTCACAATGATACAGAAGTTGTAGAAAAGATATTTAATGATTTAGCTAAACGTTATGAAAATAGAAACGGTGGCTATACAAGAATCCTTAAGGTTGATGAAAGAAGAGGAGACGGAGCATTAGTATCAATAATTGAACTAGTTAAATAACTGGTTCTTTTTTTTGCATTTATTGTCCACATATTATGATAATAATTTTCTATAAGGAGAAAAAAATGAATAAAGAAAATGTAAAAACACAAATTATTGTAAAAGAACAAAAAGTAGATGTATTGATAATAAATAATAAGGAGTATATTTCTTTAACTGATTTGGCGAGATATGCTGACAGTGAAGAACCAAGACTTCCAATTAGAGATTGGATGAGAAATAAGGAGGTAATTTCCTTTTTAGGATTATGGGAACAGTTAAATAATGAGAATTTTAAAGGGGGCGAATTCACCACGTTTAAAAATGAAGCAGGTAGTAATATATTTAAAATGTCACCACAAAAATGGATAAAAGAAACAAATGCTATAGGAATTATTTCAAAATCAGGTAGGTATGATGGAGGAACATATGCAATATGTGATATTGCCTTCGAATTTGCAAGTTGGCTTTCTCCAGAGTTTAAGTTATATTTAATTACAGAATTTCAAAGATTAAAGAGAAATGAAGCATATCAAAATAAAATTGATTGGCATGTTAATCGACTTTTAACTAAAGCAATTTATATTATTCATACAGATGCTATAAAGAATATTATTGTTCCAACATTATCTGAAAAGCAAAAAAAATATATATATGCATCAGAAGCAGATATATTAAATGTTGCTTTATTTGGTATGACTGCAAAAGAATGGAGAGAAAAAAATCCTTTAATAGCAGACAAAGGGAATATTAGAGATTATACTGATTTATTACACTTAATAATATTAAATAATCTTGAAAACATAAATGCTGAATTAATAGAAAGAAAACTATCTCAAAATGAAAGACTCATAAAATTAAATGAAATTGCAAGAAAACAAGTTGAGTTACTAAAAAATAGCAAATCTATAAATAATTTAGAATACATTGAAAATAAATTAAATAAAGAAATTGCTATGAAATAATTAAATATATGAAGGAGAAAAAGATGATAACTGAAATAATTAAATTAAATAAAGAAGATATTAAAAATAAAATATATACTATAAGAGGACAAAAGGTAATGCTTGATTTTCATTTAGCTGAAATATATGGATATACTACCAAAGCATTTAATCAGCAAGTTTTAAGAAATATTGATAAATTTGATGATGATTTTAGATTTCAATTAACACTGGAGGAAACAATGCAATTATCGAGGTCACAAATTGTGACCTCAAAAATAGGTGCGGAAGATCGTGGTGGTAGACGGTATCTACCTTATGCTTTTACCGAAAGTGGTATTTATATGTTAATGAAAATATAGAAAGAATAGAAAATAAAATAGATAATGATTTAGTTAGTAAAAAAGAATTAAATATTATTATTGAGAAATTAACGGATATTAAAATAATGGTATATTTAAATAGTATTTATCCATAATAAAAGTGGAGGAACAAATGAAAGAAAAAGAAGATATAAATGCTCTTGATGAAATACATAAAGGAGCTTGTATGGGAATTGATGTTATTAGTTTTGTATTAGATAAGGTAGAGGATAATAGTTTAAAAAAGGAACTTGAAAAAGAAGAAAAAGAATATAATAAAATTAAAGAAAAAGTAGAAAAGATATATCCTAAATATAATGAAGGTAAGCCACATGAAACTGGTGTGATGACTAAAGCCATGACATGGTCGGGAATTGAAATGAAAACAATGAATGATAAGAGTAATTCTAAAATAGCAGAATTACTTTTACAAGGTGTTAATATGGGAATTATTGAAGGAAGAAAGATTCTAAATAATAAAAAGATAAATAAAGAAGTAAATGATATTATAGAACAATATGTAAAAATGCAAGAAGATAGTGTAGAAACTTTAAAAAAATATTTGTAATAGTTAGAGAAATCTAACTTTTTTTTTAAATATAATGACTTTTATTCTCTTTTTTGATAAAATATATCTATATGGGAGAACTTATGAAAAAAATTTATTATTTATTAACAATCATTTTTACATTTAGTTTTATTAATGTATTTGCCAAAGGGGATGTCTATAAAATAGATATGAATATTTATCTAGAAGAAAATGGAGATATGAGAGTATCAGAAGTTTGGGATGTTAAAGCTGATAATACTACTGAATGGTTTAAACAAATATTTAATTTAAATAATCAAGAGATAAGGGATTATCATGTATCAATGGATGGAATGCCTTTAACTTATAAAGATTGGAATATAAATGAAAGTTTAAGTGAAAAAGCTGGATTCTATGGTAAAAGAACAGTTGATGATGGGTATGAATTGAATTTTGGTGTATATGATTATAATCGTCATCAATTTAATATTAGTTATACTCTTTCTAATGCCATTTTTAATACAGGTGATGCTCAAGTGTTAATTGGACAAATAATTAATAAAATGCCAGGATTTAATTTTAAAGATTTTAGTGTGGTTATTTCAAGTTTTTATAGTTTTCCTGATGATCTTGGTGTTTGGGGAACTGGTTATAAAGGACTTGCTTATGTAAATAATGGAAGAATATATTTATCTAATGTAGAAAATCCTGAAATGGGAGAAAATAGTTATGTTAGTGTTTTAGCGAAATTTCCTTTAAATACTTTTAAAACTGATTATGTTGATAATAGATACGAGAATTTTGAAAATGTTAAAAGTGCTTTTATGGAAGGAACTTTTGTTTATAAAGATAGTTTAATAAAAAGAATATTGTCGATTGTCCTTCCAATCGCTGGATTTTTGGGAATCACAGGACTAATTATATATTTTGCAAGATTATATGGATATGGTTATAAAGATAATAAGAAAATAAATAAGAAAGAAACTCCTGCTTTTCGTGATATACCATGTAATAAAGATATTTTCTATGCTAACTCTTTAATTAAATTAAATAATTTTAATTATAAAGAAACTAATATTTTTGGAGCTGTTATATTAAAGTGGGTTAAGGAAGATAAAGTAAGATTTATTAAAGAAGAAAAAAATGGTTTATTTAAAAATAAAGAAAGTTATTCTATTGATTTAAGTAGTAATCCAACTTTTCAAAATAAGGCTGAACAAAAGATTTTTGATATGATGTATGAAGCTAGTGGGGATGGTATTTTAGAATCTAACGAATTAAAAAAATGGGCAAGAATCCATGCAAGTGAATTTATGAATACTTTTAAAAAAGTTGAAGAAATGGGTATTGATAAATTAAAAGAAGAAAAACATATTTATAAAAGAACTAGTAAAAGTGAATGTAAATCAAAAAATGTTATGGATGATATGATGTATGAAGATTCTAAAAGACTTCTTGGATTAAAAATATTTTTAGATGAATTTTCTAATATTAAAGAAAGAGAAACAATAGAAGTTAAACTTTGGGATGAATATTTGATGTTTGCATATCTATTTGGTATTGCAGATAAAGTATTTGATCAATTAAAAAAATTGTATCCAGAGGTTATTCAAGAAAATATGGATACATATAATAGTGTTTTAATGGCACAAACTTTTTCAAGAGATACAATTAATTCTGCAGTAGCTGCGGCTAGAAGCTATTCTGCTGGTGGTGGAGGATTCTCAACCGGTGGTGGTGGAGGCGGAGGCTTCGGCGGCGGAATCTCAGGCGGACGCTAGTATTTTTAGGGGGATTTATGGAAGATAAGATATTTGAATTTTTATGGAAAATGTCACTATATATTAATAAAAAAAAATTAATATTAACTGATGAAAAAGATAATCTTACTGTTATTGATAAATGGATTATCGAAAAATGTAAAGTAGTTATTAATAATTATTTAAATTATATTCAAAATAATAATATAGATAAAGCTAAAGAAGTGATAGATGATTTCTTTAGAGATGATTATTATAATTTATATCGATTGGTTGTGGATAATAAGATAAAAAATAATAAAGACTATGATGTTAGTAAGAATGTATTATTAAATGTTTATCTTGAAATATTAAAGATGTATATGTTATATTATCCAGAGATTGTTAAATTTATTTATGTTAATTTATATTTTAATTCTAAAAACTTATTTTATAATGATAACTTAAAGGAATATATTATTGATGATAGTGTATTATCTTTTGGTGAAGATATAAAAAGTATTATATTAGATGTATGTAAATTTAGAAAGGATGCTAATATATCAAATGAAAAATCAATTGATAGTGTGTCATTAAATATAAAAAAAGATTATATTAAGTTGCTTCCTAAATCATTAGATGATATATTAAGATTAATTAATTCTAAAAATGTTAATATTGATTTTAGTGATGAAACATATGTTGAATTAATAATGAATGACAAAATTATTATTAAGAAAAGATAGAGAAAATGAAATTTATTTTCTCTTTTTTTGATAATTTTTGTATAAATATTAATAAATTAATTGTTAGAATAGTTTATAAATGTTATAATATTTAATGATTGGATGTGGGATTATGGAAAAAGAAATATTAAAATTACTTGAAAGTGGCAAAGCTTTAAGTTTTATTGAAATAAGTGATGCGTTGGGTTATTCTAAAAGCATGGATGAACGTCTTCTTTATACATTAACTAACATGGTTAATAATTATGATTTAACTTTAACAAATAAAAATAGATATATGTTATTTAACATGAATGAAAAAAATAGTAATTATGTTAAAGGTAAATTTATGGAAACTAAAGGTGAATTTGCTTTTGTTAGAAGTGATTCTATGAAAGAGGATATCTTTATTCATGGTAGTAAAACAGGTGGTGCTATTAATGGTGATACTGTTTTGGTATTCATTACAAAAGGTAGTAAAAGAGATAAAAGAGCCGAAGGTACTGTAGTTAAAATAATAAGTCGTGACCTTAATAATAAAGTTGGCGAAGTATATCATTTTGAAAAGAAAACGATGGTTAGTTTAGATGATAAAAAAATTAAGAAATTAATATATTTACAAGATAATCCTGAAACTAGAAGACTAGTTGATGGTGATAAGGTAGTAGTTACTCTTCTTGATAATAAAGATGAGTATATTAAGGCTAGTCTTGTTAAAAGAATTGGTCACGTGAATGATCCTGATATCGATATTTTATCTATTATTGCTGAACATGATATTAATATTGAGTTTCCAATTGATGTAGAAAAACAACTTCCAACTATTCCTACTGAAGTTAGAAAGAGTGATTTAGTAGGAAGACGTGATTTAAGAAATGAAATGATTTTTACTATTGATGGAGATGATACTAAAGATATTGATGATGCAATAAGTATAAAGAAACTTTCTAATGGTAATTATGAATTAGGGGTTCATATTGCGGATGTATCACATTATATTGAAGAGAATAGTCCCCTTGATATGGAAGCTAGACGTAGAGGTACTAGTACTTATTTAGTTGATCGTGTTATTCCAATGTATCCGCATCAATTATCAAATGGTATTTGTTCCCTTAATCCTAATGTAGATAGACTTACAATTTCTTGTGTTATGGAAATAGATAGTGAAGGAAAAATGATTAATTATGATATATTCCCTAGTGTTATTCATTCAAGAAAACAAATGACTTATAATAAAGTTAATCAGATTTTAGAGCAAAATGCTATTCCAGATGATTATGAGAAATTTGCTGATACTTTAAAAGAAATGAATGAACTAGCTCACATCATTCGTAAAGAACGAAATAAAAGAGGTTCTATTGAATTTGATGTAGAAGAAGCTAAGATAATAGCTGATGAACATGGAATTCCCGTGGATGTAGTTTTAAGAAGCCGTGGTGAAGGTGAAAGACTAATTGAAGACTTTATGGTAAGAGCTAATGAGACAGTAGCAAGTCATTTCTTTTATATGGATTTACCAAGTTTATATCGTGTTCATGGTATGCCAGATGAAGAAAGATTAGAAAAGTTTTTAAAAATTTTATCTGGTCTTGGAATTAGTTTGAAAACGGATGTTCGTAAAATGAATTCTAAAGTAGTTCAAAAAATTGTCGAAGAATTAAGAAGTTATCCAGAATATCGCATTTTGTGTGAAAAATTATTAAGTTGTATGGATAAGGCTATTTATAGTCCTGAAAATATTGGTCATTTTGCTTTAGCTCTTAAAATATATACTCATTTTACTTCACCTATTAGACGTTATCCTGATACAACAGTTCATAGATTATTACATAATTATTTCTTTTCAAAAGATGGAATTACAGAAGAGAAAATAGAACATTTTAAAGAAATATTAAGTGAAATTGCTATGCATTCTAGTGAAACTGAAAGAAATAGCGAAGAATGTGAAAGAGATGTTGAAGAGATGAAAATGGCTGAATATATGGAAAGTCATCTTGATGAAGAATATGAAGGATTAATCTCTGGAATAACAAATTATGGAATGTTTGTTGAACTTGACAATATGATAGAGGGACTTATTCGTGATGATTCATTTGAAGCAATATACGAATATGATGAGAATATTGAAGTAGCCAAAGTAAATGGGCCTAGAATTAATAAAGTATTTAAATTGGGTGAAAGAATAAGGGTAAAAGTTATTAGAGCTTCAAAAGAGGCTAGTGAAATAGACTTTATATATGTTGGTGATGTTGATGAAAAGATTAAAAAGAAAAGTTAGAAATATATTAGTAATACTTCTTTGTTGTATAGTTACTTTTATAATTGGGTTTTACATTCAAAGAAAACAAAATTTCCATAATGAATATGTTGATGTAAAGTTTGATGTAGTTAATACTGAAGTAAAAAATGAAGCAAGTATTGTAATGGTTGGGGATGCACTAATGCATATGGGACTTGTTAATGCTTATAAAACAGGTAAAACATATGATTATGCTGGTGTATTTAAATATGTTGGTCCTATGATTAAAGATTATGATTTAAAGTATTATAATCAAGAGACAATATTAGGTGGAAGTTCTCTTCCTTTAAAAGGATATCCACAGTTTAATTCACCACAAGAAGTGGGAGATTCCTTTATCAAACAAGGATTTAATTTAGTAAGTCTTGCAACTAATCATACTTTAGATAATTATTATATTCAAGGTGGTAAAAATATTAAAAATTCTTTAGAATATTGGAAAAAACAAGAAGATAAAGTATTAGCGGCAGGAAGTTATTCTAGCGAAGAAGAAAGAGAAAAAGAAGTAATAAAAGAAGTTAATGGTATTACTTATACGATGCTTTCTTATACAGAACACACGAATGGTATACCTGTACCATCTGGTAAAAGTTATTTAGTTAATGTTTATAATAAAGATAAAGTAAAAAAAGATATTGAAAAATATCGTGATAAAGTAGATGTTTTGATGGTAGCGATGCATTGGGGAGAAGAATATACGAATACTCCAACATCTGGTCAAAAAGAAAAAGCAAAGTATCTTGCAAGTCTTGGAGTTGATTTAATTATTGGGTGTCATCCTCATGTTATGCAACCAATGACTTATATTGGAAATACTTTAGTTGTTTATTCTCTTGGTAATTTTGTATCTTGTCAAAGTGGTTATAATAAACAAACTGGTTTAATGGCTTCGGCTAACATCGTAAAAAGAACTTATCATGGTAAGACAACTATTTCTATTGAAAAACCAACTGCCGAATTTATTTATACTAATAAAAATAATAAATATGTTGTAACACCATATAGCAAATTAAATAATAATATTTTATCTGGTTATAAAACTTATTATGATAAATTTAAAAAGATAATGACTAGTATGTCTGATAAGGTTATTGTTAAGGAGTTATAATGGAAATACTTAATAGAGAAGCAAGACATAATTATTTTGTAGAAGAAGAAATAGAATGTGGTATTGTACTTGTAGGAACTGAAATTAAGGCTATCAAAAATGGTAAAGCAAATTTAAAAGATAGTTATGGAATTATTAGAAATAATGAAGTATATCTTTTAAATATGAATATTAGTGAATATAAGGAAGGTAATATCTTTAATCATGATCCTAAAAGAACAAGAAAACTTTTACTTCATAAGACAGAAATTAGAAAACTTGATAAAAATGTTTCTCAAGATGGGTACACTTTAGTACCCTTAAAATTATATTTTGTTAAAAATAAAGCCAAAATATTACTGGGTTTATGTAAAGGTAAAAAGAATTTTGACAAAAGAGAAACCATTAAAGAAAGAGATCTTGAAAGAGAATCAAGAAAAAATATGAAATATAATTATAAATAGATATCAACAATTTTGTTGATATTTTTTCTTTGTATTTAATATAATTAAATGATGATAAAAGATATTATTAATTATATAAAAGATGATAAATTTAAAATAATATTTACTAATAATAGTTTAGATATTATTAATTATGATAAATTATTAGAAGTTAAAGATACTGTTGTAACTATAGAAAAAGAAAATAATGTTATATTGATTAAAGGGGATAATTTAAGAATAGACAAATTACAAGATGACGAATTATTAATTATTGGATATATAAAAAATATTAATTTATCGAGGTGATAATCTTGTTTAAAAGATATTATGTATTAAAATTAAATAATAAAGAAGATTTATCTAAATTATTTTTTAAGGATATATCTTTTTTTAAAATAAAATATAAGAAAGATAATGTTTTATTATATGTAAATAAAGAAAATTTTAATAAAATAGAGAAATATTGTAAAATATATGACATTGTTATTTATAAAGTAGGTGGATTACTTAAAT
>CAMVAF010000031.1 GCA_947165365.1 uncultured Clostridia bacterium
TTAGGATTAGTTGTAACTGATGAACAACATCGTTTTGGTGTAAATCAAAGAGAAAATTTAAAAAATAAAGGACTTAGTCCAGATGTTTTGTATATGAGTGCAACACCGATTCCAAGAACTTATGCTTTAACAATATATGGTGATATGGATGTATCAACTATAAAAGAACTTCCTAAAGGAAGACAAGAAATTGATACTATCTTAAAGAAAAATGAGGAAATTGGTGATGTTTTAAAACTTATGTATAAAGAACTAAAACTAGGTCATCAAATATATGTGATAGCACCTCTCATAGAAGAAAATGAAACAAGTAATTTAACAAGTGTTGTAGAACTAAAAAACAAAATGACTGAGGCATTTGGTAAGAAATATAAAATTGATCTTGTTCATGGTAAAATGGCTAGTACTATGAAAGAAGATATTATGGAAAAATTTAGTAAAGGAGAAGTTGATATCTTAATTAGTACAACTGTTATAGAAGTTGGAATTGATGTTAAAAATGCAAGTCAAATGGTCATTTTTGATGCTAACCGCTTTGGACTTTCAACACTTCATCAATTAAGAGGAAGAGTTGGAAGAGGCAATATTAAATCTAGTTGTATTTTAATATCAAGTCAAGACACTAAAAGACTTGAAATTTTAAAAACAACAAGTGATGGATTTAAACTTTCAGAAGAAGATTTTAAACTTAGAGGATCAGGTGATCTATTTGGAACTAAGCAAAGTGGAGATATGACTTTTAAAATAGCAGATATTAAAGAAGATTACAAGATATTAGTTCAAGCTGGAAAAGACTCTTTAGAATTCTTGAATAAAAAAGCAGTAAATAATTTAAAATTGAGAGATACATTAATTAATAGAATAAAACAAGGTTGATGTAAAGTAATAAAAATAATTGTAAAATTTAAATCTTTTTATTGACTAATTTTAAGATTTATACTAAGATTTAATTGTATGGTTAAACCATACATACACTTACGTTTTTTTGTGAGTGTATATTCAACCAAAACCCCCTGAAGTGGTCGCGACTTAATGCGACCACATTTTTTTTGCCCATAAATAAAGGGTTTGCGTGGATTATGGCATTTAAAAAGCTGTAAGAACTTACAATTTATATACGAATTATATACGAATTTTGGGGTTAAAAAAAAACAAAAAATGTTATTTTTAAAGGCTTAAAGTCCATATAAATATTAGCAAAAATAATTATGCTCTCTTCACACTCAAGAGAGTGAAAAGTTTAAAATGATATTAAATCATTACGGTTTAACCGTAATTTATGGTATAATTAAATTAGTTAGAAATAATTCTTTATGAAAGGAGTATCAATATGAGTCAACGATTAAAATTTATGGATTTTTGTGCAGGTATTGGTGGCGGTAGATTAGGTTTAACTAATTTAGGATTAGAATGCGTTGCATTTAGTGAAATTGATCCGTTAGCTGTTAATACTTATAATGTATTACATGATAGTAATGAAAAAAATTATGGTGATTTGACAAAAATTGATACAAATAAACTTCCTAAATTTGATTTGCTAATTGGTGGATTTCCATGTCAAACATTTTCTATTGTAGGAAAAAGAAAAGGGTTTGATGATGAAAGAGGAAAAATAATTTATAGTTTAGTAAAAATATTAAAAAATAATAAGATACCATTTTTTATTTTAGAAAACGTAAAAGGTTTAATCAATCACGATAAAGGAAGAACTTTGAGTACTATTAAAGAATTATTAGAAAATGCTGGATACGATTTATATTATAATGTATTAAATAGTTTAGATTATGGTGTACCTCAAATGAGGGAGAGAGTATATTTTGTTGGAATAAAGAAAGGCTTGTGTAAAAAAGAATTTAAATGGCCTAGAAAAATAAAAAATAAAAATATTGAAAATTTTTTGTGTGATGACGAATCAGTTATTTTGCCGTTAGATAACGTGACTTTTAATAAATACTTAAACAACAAATACAATAAAGGTAAATATAATTTAAAGGAAATTCTATCAAAAGACTATTTAGTATTAGATACAAGACAATCAGATTTAAGGATCTATGAAAATAAGGTTCCTACATTACGAACAGGCCGTCATGGAATATTATATGTGAAAAACGGAGAGCTTCATAAATTAACTGGTTATGAAGGACTTCTTTTACAGGGCTTTCCAGATGAGATAGCTAATAAAGCGAAAAATGCTAAAATTAATAGTAATAAATTGTTGTCACAAGTAGGAAATGCAATGACGGTTAATGTAATTAGTGCTATATGTAAAGAATTATTAAAATGCATTGAGGAGGAAACAAATGAATGATTTAGTAGAACTTGGTTCAAGGACAGCCAAAAATGGATTTAAAAATGAGCAAGAAATATGTGAAAAATTCATAAACTGGAAAAATGATATAGAAGCAAAAGAATGGCTTAAGATTATGAAGTACAATCTTGAAGAAATAGAATATGTTGAGGCAATTGTCTTACATGGCTATAAAGCTGATGTTAATGTTCAAATTAAAGTCAAATTAAAAAAAGCAGTAGATACTGAAAATATTCAAGTTAAACTTGTATCTAATGAAAGTGGATTTAATCAAATTGACAAACGTTCATTAGGCCGCTATAAAGATATGTGGAATATACCATTAGATGTCTTTTTTGCGTTGCAATATTTTACTGGTGAATTGAAACCATACATAAATAATCCTAGGGACGAGAGAAGAATGTTTTTGGATGAGATGACTGAAAAAGATAGAAATTTAATTATAAATTGGTTTAAAAGAAATAAAATGTTGATATTAACCGATGTTATTAAAGGAAGAGGGCAATTTAGTGCAGAGTGGGTATTGGTAGCACAGAAGACTGATAATGATGCTAGATGGGTACTAAAGAATATTAATGAGGTATTACAGTATTATTCAGATGGCGAAGTATGTATGTCACCACGTGGCTCAATTTGTATAGGTCGTGTTACCGTTCAAAGAAAAGGTGGCGATGGAGGAAGACCGACAGCTAATATGATGCAATTTAAACTTGATCCAACTGAATTATTTGATATTTAAATAATAAAAGGAAGTGATGGTTTAATGAAAATAGATTCAACAAGAAAAGAAGTAGAAAAGAAACTAGCATTCAAAATAAGAGAAACAATGAGTGAAATATCTTTTCCGTTTGAAATTGTGAGCGAAGAATGGGGATTTGATATAATAAAAAACACGTCATTCTTAATAGCTGAACTTTTATCTAATAAAGATACTAAAAATGATTTTATAAAAGCGGCAAGCAAGTCAAAGGCTAATGGAAAAAATAATGAAATATGGATTGAAAGCTTTGAAGTCATAAGAGATATAATTGCACATTTTCCTTTTTTTGATTCTTGGGATGATATTTATTTAAATAGAGTATTATTAAATTGGAATAATAAAAACTTAAAAAATAAAAAGCATATAGAAAGTTTCTTTGATAAATATGCTGGAAAAGAAATCAGTTATGACATATACACCCATAATGGTGAAAATTGGATTGTTACTCATACTGCTGTTATGCATATTCCTAAATTAAAAGTATATAAAAAGATTTATTTGAAAGATATAATATCATTTCCTGATGTTATATGGACTTTTTGCATTATTGATTATTATATTAGTTTTATGAACTTTGACGTTCTTACATTTAGCAGTGTTTCAATGTGAAAAAATCAAAGTTTTTTTAATTGTAATCTTAAAATTTATATACGATTTTATATATGAATTTTCTAAATTCCCTAGTGTTCCCAAGTGTTCTCAAGTGTAAAATTAACGATAAATAAAGGCTAGTGACTTCTGTTAAAGCCCTATAAAGCCGAAAACTCGGGCCCTCTGAAGAGAGATATTTATTAATGATATCTCTCATTTTGTTTATATTTTATGGGGGTTTCGTGATTTTTGAAATTTCTTCCAGATACCAAGCCAGATACCAAAAATCCATTTTCAGATACTAAAATTATTGTTTATTTAAGTTTATTATGAGCCTAGATTTAAATTATCTATGGCTTTTTTTACATCTGTTAAGTTATTTGGAAACATATGAGCATATGTATCTAATGTTTCAAATACCGTTATAAGACTATTTTTGGCTATTTCACATATCTTTTCATCTAATGTGTCTAATAACCTTATATAATTAAATACTTTGTTTTTATTGGGATTTCTATTATCATTTTGTCTAATTATGTGTGAAAAATTGTTAATTATTAAAATTTCTAAGATTTTTTCGTAATTTTGTGATACACTTTCCATATGGAAGACCTCCTTATAAATGTTTTATTTCTTAATTACATTTTATCATAGGTCTTCCTTTTTCTATACATTCCCAAAACCATTTTACACTATCAAAATATTTTTTTATTTGACATTTTTTTTAAAATTATGTTATAATTAATTTATTGTAGAAGGAGTTTTATGAAGAAGTTAAAAGTTATTTTAAGTATAGTGGCAATGGTTATTTTAATACCAATTTTATTTATTTCAGGGGTTATTTTAATTAACTCATATAAAAAACCAAATGAGATACCATCTTTTTTTGGTTATAAACCATTTATTGTTTTATCAGGTTCTATGGAAACAGAGATATATTCAGGAGATATTGCGGTTGCAAAGGTGGTTGATGTTAATACATTGAAAGTAGGGGATGTTATTGCTTATCGTAGTGGTGATTCAGTAATTACACATAGAATTGTAGAAAAAGTTAATGATAGTGGTGAAAATAAGTTTGTAACAAAAGGTGATAACAATAATGTTAAAGATAAAAATTATGTATCATTTGATAGTGTAGAAGGAAAATATATATTTAAAATCAAAGGTTTAGGAAATTTTGCAATGTTTTTACAAACACCAATAGGTATGATTGTATGTTTATCTATTCCTATTATTTTACTTGCAGTAGTAAGCATGTTAGATAATAAACAAAAAAGAAAGAATAGTATGGACAAAGAAAAAGAATTACGTGATGAAATAGAAAAGTTAAAGAAGGAGAAAGATGCTCTTTCAAAAAATTAATTATGTTATAGGAAGTGCAAACTTTTTATAAATAGATTTAAATAAAGGAGGTGAGATAATGGGAAATAAAATGCTTAAGTTAACATCCTTTGTTTTACTTGTTACTATGATAGCTTTAACACTTGTATCAGGAACATATGCTAAGTATACATCTTCTGCAAGTGGAACTGATTCAGCTGTTGTTGCTAAATGGGATATTAAAGCAGGAGTAAGTGGAAGTGAGGCATCTATTACTGGAAGTAATGCTACAGTAGCATTTAACTTGTTTGATACAATTAATGATACTAGTACTCATGCTGCTGAAACAGATGTTGCTACAGGTAAAATAGCACCAGGTACTGAAGGAAGTTTTGAAATGAGTATTAAAAATGATTCTGAAGTAACGGCAAGATATGGTATTAATTATACAGTAACTGGTAATGATGTACCTATCGAATTTAGTACTGATGGTGGAACTACTTGGGTAACAAGTCTATCAAATGTTGCTCCATCAAATGCTACTCAAATTGCTATGAATAGTAGCACAACAGTAACAGTAATGTGGAGATGGGCATTTACAGGTGAAGGTAGTGCAAATTACACAAGCAGTCAAACTGATGCAACAGATACTGCACTAGGTTTAAGTACGCCAACTGTAACAGTAAATGCAACTCTAACAGTAGAACAAGTTGATTAATAAAAGAATTCGTAATTATTACGAATTTCTACCTAAAATAACTAATTTAATTAATTATTTTAGGTAGAAAGAATGGAAAGGAGTTATGATATGTCAAATAAAAAATCTAATGAAGAATTAGAAGACGAAAACAAAAGAAAAAAAAGAACAATTATTATTTTAATTATTATTATCATAATTCTTTTATTACTGTTATTCTTTCTGGGATTTAGAGTAGGTAAAATTGGATATAGTAATGAATGTGCAGTTCCTGTATTTGGTGAAAAAATTAAATCAATTAAAGTATCAGATAATAAACAAGAAATAGATAAAAATACTCCACTTGATATATTTTCTAATGTAAAATTTGATAATAAAAAAATTATTGCGCCTGGTTCATATGGAAGTTATGATTTTATGATAAAAAATACTGGCTTATCAAAATTATCATATGATATAGAATTTAAAGATATCATGGATAATCCAGTTAATATGAAATATCGTTTAAAAATTGATAATGTATATATTAAAGGTAATGAGAAAGAGTATGTTACTCTTGATGAATTGAATACTAAAAATATCAAAGTTATGGAAAATTCTAATAATGTTTTTACTTTAGAATGGCTTTGGGAGCATGATGATTATAATGATACTTATACTGGAAGTTTAAAAGATAATCAATATTATACATTAAATGTTTATGTAACATTAAGTGATGAAGAATGAAAAAGTATTTTAAGTATATTGCATGCACATTTTTAGTTATTTTACTAATCTATAATTTAACTGTTATTATTAAATCAGTAATAAATCCCAATAAAACGCCTAGTTTTTTAGGAATAAAAACTTATATTATTGTTTCAGGAAGTATGGAACCTAATTTAAATATTGGTGATGTAGTTATTGTTCGTGAAACAGATGATATTAAAGTGGGAGATATTATTTCATTTAGAGATAATATGGAAATTATTACACATCGTGTTAGTGATATACAAGTTTTAGATGGTGAAACTAAATATCAAACAAAGGGTGATAATAACAATAATGTTGATACAGAATTTGTTAATTTAGAAAGTATTGAAGGTAAGGTAATAAACAAAATACCTAAAATAGGCAACATTTTACTTTTCTTACAAAGAAAAGAAATAATTATTTTAGCAATTGTTACCTATTATATTTACATGTTTAGAAGAAGTAAAGGAGTAAGGAAGGATGAAGAAGTTTAATTTGTCAAGACTATTGTTTTTAGTGTTTATTACAACAATTTTAGTTGTTTCAATTTCTTTATCAAAATTTACAAGTACTTTATCTAGCAGTGATGGTGTAAATGTTGCTTTGTTTGCTAATGATGTAACTACTACTTATTCATTAAATCAAAAACTTTATCCTGGTAGTGATGCTTTAGTTATACCAATTACCGTTACAAATAAAAAAGATGGAAAGATATGCGAGGTATCCGAAAACTTTGTTGTTGAAATAAAAAACAATGAAAATGAAAATATACCATTGGAATTTGGATTATATAAGGATATAAATTGTACAAACCAAGTTTTAAAAAATTCTAATGGTTATTATACAGATAGTAATTTTAAATTTACAAAAGGTATTGAAGAAAATAAAATATATTATTTAAAGGTTAATTGGCCGAGTAACTATAATGATAGTGCTTATGCTTTTGAAGTAGATTATTTAATAATAAAATTTATAATTACACAGATTGATTAGAAAGAAGGTGATGATATGAAAATAAAAGGACTAGTAAATAAATATAAATTCTTAATAGTTATTCTTGGACTTTTTGTTTTCTTAATGCTTACTAAATCATCTTTTGCTAAATATAATTCTAATGAAAATAAGGATTTTTTATATGAAGCAAGTTCTTTCTATTTTACAAGTAATGCACTTAATAATAATTCATCTGTTACAGTATATACTTTAGCAACTGGTACTGATTATATTGAATTTAATGTAGCTAATAATGAAGATAATTTACGATATTCTGAAGTTGATATAGATTATGAAGTAACTATTACTGATATTAACGGAAATAATGTTGTAGATAAAAATAATAATGGTATAAATAAAATTAATGGTATATTAGCAAAAAACGCAATTAATTCAAATACTCATCGTTTTTCTAATTTATTAGATGGTGCTTATATTGTAACAGCTACAAGTCTTAGTCCATATAGTAAGACAATGCGTGCTAATTTTATTATTAATAATTCTAATAGAGGGCTAGGATATAGTATTACAGATGCAGTTAATAGTCCAATATTACAACTTATAATTAGTACTAATGATTATAGTGGTAATGTAAATATCTTGTGGCCAAGAGGAATTACTCCGGATAATACCATACCAGTTTTTGCTAATAGTAGAACAGGATTTAATAGTTCTAATATTACAATTGCTGTAGAAAAAAATGGTGAATATATTTATCAGTTTTTTAAGCAAAATCCTTCAAACGTATATAGAACTAGTGACTTTACGATTGGAGGTGTAGTATGAAAAGGCAAATAATAGTAGGAATTATTACTATGTTTTTACTAAGTGTTGCTTTTGTTCCTCTAAGAGTTTCTTATGCCGAAGATAATAATAGTACGGCACTTAGTGTTATTTTATATGATACAAATCAATATGGTGCAGGAACAGGAACTGAATTAACTACATCTGGTGCAACAATTAACGATTGGGAATATGATACAAGTAAGTTTTTACAGATAAATCCTAATGTTCCAGATGATGGTAATATTTATTCAATAACAGTTAAAATGCCAAAAGAATTTTATGCAGTTACAAATTCTGTTACTGTACCAGTAGGATATAGTTCAGCAACATTTACTAAAAATGCTTCGATTACCGCTACTAATTATTATTCAAGTACAAAAACATATAATTTAAATAATTATAGTGGAACATTTAAATATACCTTAGAATCTGGAGTAACAAGTGGTACTATTCAAATGGAGATTCAATATGATAATGTTTTGTGGGATAAACTTGCATCATCTCTTTTAACGAGTGATAATGATATTCCTATTGAAGTTATTTTAACTAATGAAACAACAGGTGAAGTAATAGAAAGTAAAAAAGTAAGCCAAGCTTACTCAAAAAATGCCTATATTTATAGTAATTTATCAGCAAGATATATTGTAGGCAGTAATACTTATACATCTTCTATATCTATTTTAACAACTGATCTTATTAATCATAATAACTATATTCCAACTTCTAATTCATCGGCAGTATATAATTATTATGATAGAATATCTTATAAGATTACGCTTCCAAAGTATACAGAAGGGGGTGTTACTTATTATCCTGATTTAAATTTAACATCAATTAATAATAGTAATTTTAAACCAACTGTTGATGCTAGTGATTTAGCAAATGGTATATTAATTTTAAATTATAAT
Organism: uncultured Clostridia bacterium; assembly: GCA_947165365.1. Classification (GTDB taxonomy): domain Bacteria; phylum Bacillota_I; class Bacilli_A; order RF39; family UBA660; genus RUG12783. Next base: position 9,096 of record CAMVAF010000031.1, read on the forward strand.
AATGTTTATTTTTCTAGTAGTCATACTTTGTACTCATTAAAAATGAGTTTTCCTGCTGCCTTACAATCTAGTTCTAATACAACATTTTTATTTCAAGCGGGAAGTGTAGAACTTAATGTAAGTGATAAAAATGGGACGATGAAATTTCTTAAAAGAGGCACAATGCCTGCTATAACATATAAAACACAGGCAGATGAAAATGTTACTTTTCCTAAACTTGATAAAAGTGTTACTATTGCGGATAGGCCTAGTGAAGCGATTAGTTTATTAGGTGGGTTTAATCTTAAAAACTTAGGTAGTGCAGATAGTGATGCTAAGACATTTAAACTTGTCTTTGATACTACAAATACTAATTTAATTAAAGTAACAACTTATCGCTTACCATTTGACTTTACAACATCACCAATTACTATAAAATATACACTTGTTGATGATAATGGTGATAGTGTATGCATAAATGATGTTTGTGAATGGACATATGATGTAACAAATCCCAAAAAACATAGTTCTAATCAAGGTTTTACTTTTTATCGTGGATTATTACCAGCAAATCAAAGAAGTTATTACTTTAAAACACTTGAGTATACTTTAAATTCTATACCGGCTGCTACATATTTATATGGTAGTAGTGGTTCAAATAGTTATACTAGTGGTGGTAATTTTTTTGGATACATTAGTTCAAATGGTGTTAGTGGCAATAAGATAAAAACAACGAATACAATGACGCCAGCTTTTGGTACACCAGTTACAAATACTTCTACAACAACGCTTACAAATACAAATACAACTGCTTTTGATGTGAGAACACCAGCTGTTAATAAAACAAGTATCACAGCAGGAGATAATATTACAGTAACAGGTACTGTTAAAGTTAGTAATTATCCATATGGTTATAATACTTGGTTAAAAAGTATTGTAGTTGGCTTTATTTTACCTGAAGGAGTAACAATTAATGAACAAAGTGTTTATGGATATACTAAAAGTATTAATAACAAGTCTGAACCAATTTCAATAACAAATACTACATTGCAAAATGGTAATATATTATGGAGAATTTATTTTGATCCATCTATTGTTATTGGTTATGCTAATGAAAAAACTAGCGCATTAACCAATGGAGATGCATTTAATTTTTCAATGCAACTTGATACAGCCTCTAATATGAATCAACAAACAATTGTATTAAAAGATTCATTATTTGCAGGATCTACGACACAATCTAATGCAGCAGGTGGTTCATGGTCATATGGTAAGCAGGTAGATACATATGATATTAATAATAATGGTTCTAAAACTGATTATATAGGAAGAATTAATGCGACAAATACCACATCTTTTGAAATAACACCGCAAAGAGCTACTTTTGAAATAGATGATAGTGTTGATATATTAAAAAATGGTATAAGTATTGATAGTGGAAAAGAAACATCAATTAATACAAGTAGTGAAGTAATTAACTATAAACTAGAACTTGATTGTACAAATGGTGGAACTGTTGAAAATTTCTCATATTATATACCGATTCCTAAAAAGAATTATTTAGAAGACTCTTATCTTATTTCGGATACAACTGATTTTTTTGATACTATTCTATTAAATAGCGTAACAATGACAGGTAGTGCGATATATGATATATATTATACTTTAGATAATGTTAACTATACTAATAAAGATAGTAATAGTATTACTTGGTATAGTGCAAGTGAATTTACAAATAATAATTTAGACTATAACGATGTAACCATGATTAAACTTTTACCTAATGTATCAGTAATTCCTAATGGTAGTTCAACTATCGTTAATGTTCCTCTTATTTATAGTGGTAGTGATTATTCTATTGAGGCAGGAAGAGAAATAAACTTTTCTGGAGCAGGATATTTCTTATTTATGCTAAATGGCCGTGAATCATCTGGTAATTTTAGTACAAATGGTGTAAAAGTAAGCATTAAATATGCAAAAGTTCTTGATGATTTTTCCTTTATGGTTACTAAAGATGATAGTATTGCAGTTAAAACTTATGAAACAAATGATATACCTTTATTTCTTAAATCACAGAATTATAAAATAACTAAAGTTGAAGCGAGTGGATTTACTTTAAGAAGTAAAAGTTACATGGTGACAAATGATGAAATGGAACCCGTTCTTGCTAATACTAATTTTGCAATTACTTTAACTTTAAATAATGGAACAGAATATGAAATTATGGATAGTGCCAATACAACTCCTATTAATATTGGTAGTGTAAATGGTAGTAATTTGACAAATTTGAAATTTAAAATTTATAATGCATCAACTATTGGAGCATTATATCTTGATTCAAGGGAATTAACCGTAACTTTAACTGGTGATAATGGTGTTACAATAAAACAAAAATTGATTATTAATAGTACGCCATCATCTGCTTCAAGTCCTGAATTATCGATTATAACTGGTAAATCTTATAATACTTTTGATGATAAAAATACTTCTGTCACTATAAGTAAAGATTCTGCTTTTACAACACAGTTTGTTGTTAGTTATGTGCCAATGAATTATGGTAGTAAATGTTTTGTGTTTAGTAATAATTTACCAGTAGGAACTACAATTACAATGTTGGATATTGTTGATAATGGTAATCCTAGTTATTACTATTATAAAGTAAGCAGTGGTGTTTCAAGTGTTTTATTAACTGATTTTATTCAAATGGGAACAAATAATCATTATGAATATTTAACTGGTAGTAGTGAAAAAGAAGAAATAATGCTTCTTGTTATTGATTTTTCAAGATGTGAAAGTTACTTAAATAATGGAACGTATAATGTTTATTTAACTTTTGCAGGTAATAGTATTGTAGAGGATTTTGAATCAAGTAATTTAACATATATTATTCGTGATAGGCGAACATTTAATGTAAGTACTAATAGTGAAGCATATTTTAATGAAAATGTAACTATTAATTATAGTGCTGTAGCATCAACTGGAACAGAATCAAACTATATAGGTAGAAAATTATCATTCGTTTTAAAAGCACCTAATACATTACCAGTTGATACATATATTGAGATTAGTGGCACAAAATATTATTTAAATGATGAAAATGAATTTATTTTGCCATTTATTGATGTATTAAGTACAAGTGGAAGTCTAACTTTTAAAATAAAATCAGATTTATTACCAAAAACAGCAAGCAATTATTTATTTAATTGCTCACTATGGATTAGTTCTACTGCATCGTCAGAACTTCCAAAAGCTGGAGAAAAAATTAAAGAATTTACTATTACGTTTAAAAATAATGGAGTTATTACTCCTTCAGTTAAAATAATTTCGATGGGAACAAGACTTATACATAGTAATGATGTAAATAAAAACAATACTTTAAGTTATCAATTTAATTGTGATAATAATGTGGTAACAACAATTGAATTACAACAGAAAATTGGATCTGCTTATCAAAAAGTTACTAACTATTTAAGTAGAGTAAATGGTAATACACAATCAGATATGGGAGTTTATACTATTACTTCATCAAATGGTAACAATACAGTTAACTTTAATTTATCATCTAGTACTGCAGTTGGGACATATCGCTTTATAATAAGAATTAGAGATACAAATAGTAATGAAATACTATCTGTTCCATATAATTTTGTTGTTGTTACAGAGTAAGAAAACTAAAGCAAAAAGATCTAATGTAAAATAGTGTAAAAATACGCTGTAAATGCAAAAAAGGTCTTTTTTTTTTGAATTGTATAATGTTTTTGAAGGAAAAAGGTGTAAAGTATGAGAAGAATTCAAAAAAAGTATTAATGATGGGTATTTTGGTTGCAGTTATGATTATTGTTGTTACAGGAGTTTCACTTGCATTTTTTAACTACACTAGAACAGGAACTGCTAACACATTAAGTGTAGGAAGAATAAGCTTTAATCATACACAGGATGGTAAGATAGAACTATCTAATGTATTTCCAACATCAAGTACAAATCTAAGTAGTACTAATTCAGATACAGTAACAATTAATATAACAGGAGATACAACATATACAGAAGGTATTGAATATAAAGTAACTTTAGAAGAAGTAAATAACTCTATAAATGGAAAAGAAGTACCAATAAGTATAAAAGCAACTGCAAGTAATTTAGGTACAGAAGATAGTAATTATTATACAAATAGAAATAATAAAACAAAGATTTATTTATTAAATGAAGAAGGAGAAGCCTATAATGGAAAATATATAGCAGTAGGATATATACTAGAAGGATCTACTGGAGTAAATGGAAGTATAGATATAACAGCCTATATAGATACAAATAAGGTAGTAATAAGTGATACATACGATGGAACAGAATCAGATTTAATGGGAACAACGAACGATTGGGTAATTGGCAGAGAAGTGTTTACCACAACCGAATGGAATAGTTTTGCAAGTACTCCACTATCATTCAAATTAAAAGTAGAAGCTCAAGAAGGAATCTTGGTAGAACCAGAGAAATTCTTAACCATGAAGAATTTATTTATTGATTCTAATTGGAAAGCAATAAGAGCAAATATTACTAGCATAGAATTTCATAATGATGGAGTAGAACCTGTAAATTCAGTAGCAAGTTTTGATGTAACAGATACAACAAGTGATCCAAGTAAAGGGAATATAACTTTATATACAGTAGATGATGGATTAGGTAATAATACTTATAAAGCAATAGTTGTTGCTAATGATACTATTTATGCTCCTGAAATTTCAAGTTTTTTATTTAGTAATACGTCGAAATTAATAAAACTAAACTCTAAAAATTTTAAAGTTGATAATGTAACAAATATGCTTGGCTTTTTTAATGGCTGTACGAACCTAAGTGATATTAATTCTCTAATTGCATGGAACACATTCAAAGTGAAAAATATGGGAGCTATGTTTTATCAATGTTCAAATTTGATAAATATTAACTTCCTATCTGATTGGAATGTTTCAAAGGTAGAAAATATGAATGCTTTGTTTAATAATTGTGCGAAATTAAAAAGTTTAGATGGTTTATCTAATTGGAATATTAAGAAAGTAACAAATATGTCATTGATGTTTTATTTTTGTTCAAGTCTAATAGACATAAGTCAATTATCTAATTGGAATGTAAGCAATGTAACAACTATGTCTTCAATGTTTAAAGGAGCCTTACAAGAAATGATGAATGCAGAATTTGATTCGTCAATGGGATACTCAAAATATGATAAAAAAACAGAAAAAAGCAATTATAGAAACGGAACAACTAAAAAGAAATTAAAAAGTGAATTTGGAGAATTTGACTTTGAAACACCAAGAGATAGAAATGGAGAAAATGTTGATAAAATACGATTGGCATTATATCTACTAGAAAATAAAAACTTTGATATTATTTTTAATATTAAAGATATGATTATTGTTATGCTATATTAAATAAGTAAAATAAAGCCCTAATAGCCACATAACTGACTATTAGGGTTATTTTTTATTCAATTATTGTTACACTCATATTTCTTAATGTTCCTTTGAAATATCTTTGTGGTATTCCATTGCCATTTAAACTTGAACCAAATGTTAATGGAACATCAAATGTTTTTGATAATTGTGTCATACCTAACTTTTGTTCGTAAGCAGCATCATTGAATGATATATATAGAATATGATTAGTTCTCTTTATTGATACTTTTGTAATATTTTGACTTGTGTAGTTTTGTTCTACTTTAATTGAATTATTAGTATTAGCATCCAATTGATCTTCAGTTGCACTATTAATTCTATATACAAATCCAGGCCAAGGACTTCCTGTTTCATCCATACAACTTACTAATGTTGCTTGTTTTGTAGTTGTTCCTCTACTTACTATTTCAAATGATGCTTCAAAATCTTTATTAACTGTTTTCTCATTAAATAGATATACTCCTGTATCAATGTAGTTGCTACCAGTAAATACATAATCGCCACTTAATGTATAGCTACTTGCAGACCATATAGCATATAACTCAACTATATCATTTGGTGTTTTAGTTAAATTTTTAACTGATTGTCCTTCTTTATAATCAGTTCCAGTTCCATCTGATGCAGTATTCCAACCATCAAATATGTAATCTTCCTTTTCAAATAAGCTTTTAGATAAGGCTATTGTTTCATCTTTTCTTATTGATTGATCTGGCATTGTTCCAGCTCCCCCATTAGCATTAAACGTTACTGTATAGTATTCTGGATCAGTTACTTCAATATTAACATTGGTAAGTGTTCCTTTAAAATATCTTATTGGAGTAGTATCTGGTGAGGATCCCAAAACAACTGGTACATCAAATGTCCCTCCAGTATATTTTCCTAATGTTTCTATATTACCATCATTAACTAAACAATTTATCAGTGCCATTAAATTTACTAATTATCCTTTGTAGTAAAACAACAGGATATCCAATTCTATCAACTTTACCAGTATATATTCCAACAACTTCTTTTGGATAAACAGCAAACTTATCAATTGAATCAGTAGCATCTCCTTTAGTATGATATCTCCATATTTCATCTTTGTACATATACACTTCTTCTATTCTATGAACAAATTTTATAGTTTTATTAGCAGGTTTATATCTCTTTTTAAATACAATAATATCTCCTTCATTCAATTTATAAGAGCCATCAATTTTTTATAAAATATTAGATCACTAATGTTTAATGTATTCTCTACTGAACCAGAACATATCGTTAAAAAACTATAAGGTAAAACTAAATAAAGTATTAAGAATAAGCACTTATTATTAATGGTATTAATCTTTTAGTTTTAATTACTTTAGTAATATTTTTCATATACATTACTAATCTATATTACTTTATAAGTATAACATATAAACAGTAAAAATTACAAATTTATTTTAAAATTTTATATTATTGTTACCAATTATATCCTCTTTGATAATATTATGAACTTTATGATATTAAAATGAAAAAATTGTGGTATAATTGTATAGAAATGAGTGTGGTATCGTGAAAAAAATATTTGGTAGAATTAATTTAACTTGGCCAAAAGTGATTATTATGGCTATTATTACTGGAATTTATACTGCTATAATGGCAATGTTTCCTATAGCAAAAGATACTTCATTTAGTGATTTGACGGCTACATTTGAAGTATGGATATTCTTTGGAATATTTATTATCATGAATAGTAAATCTGCTAAAGATTCGGCATTAAAATGTTTTATATTCTTTTTAATAAGCCAACCATTGGTGTACCTAGTTCAGGATGTAGTAAACCATAGTAACTTATTTATGACTTATTATAGATTTTGGATTCTTTGGACGATTGCTTGTATTCCAATGGGGTTTATTGGATATTATATGAAAAAAGATAAGTGGTGGGGATTATTAATTCTTATCCCTATGTTGTTATTGACAGCAGAAGAGGGCATAGGGTATTTTTCTAAAATGATGTTTTCATTTCCAAGACATCTTCTAACTACTATTTTTTGTATAAGTGCATTAATAATCTATCCATTAGCTATATTTAATAATAAAAAAGTAAAAATTGTTGGTGTAGTAATAAGTGGATTGTTGATTATTTTAATTATATTGGTATGTATAATCAAACCACCTATATATAGTACAAATTTGTTATCTAATGGAGAAAATTATCAATTTGATGATGCTTATAAAGCTTATTTATTAGATAAAAAATATGGAGATTTAAGTATTGAATGTGATGACGAAACAAATGATTGTATGATTCATGCAGAATTTAAAAAAGCTGGAAAAACTGAATTTATATTAGAGTCACCAGATGGTAAAAAAACAACATTTAATATTTCTATTAGGAGAGATACATATTCTATAAAAGAAAAAAGTAATTAATCACAAGATTAAGATATATAGAACTGATGAGAATCTGTTTTAGTGTGGTATAGTAATATGTGATTGGAGGATAATATGCCAGTAGAATTATTAAATGAATTTATTGATAAAAAATGTACAATAACATTAATGGGAGATGAACATATACAGTTAACGGGTGTTGTTATATCAACTGAAGGATATTGGATAAAGATAAAAGAAGATGACTGCATTAGAGTTATTAATGGTGCAATGATTCAGGATATAAAAACAAACAAATAAAATATTGTAAGATTAAGATATTCCGTTAAGATTAGAATGAAGATTTTGGCCTTTTTCATTGCTTTGAATTTT
>CAMVAF010000032.1 GCA_947165365.1 uncultured Clostridia bacterium
ATTCTATTTATTACTATCGAGGAGCAGTAACAAATAACAATGTCATCTTTGGAGGTTTTTGTTGGCAAATGGTAAGGACAACAGATACCGGTGGAATTAAGATGATTTATAATGGAGTAGCAACAGGTAATGGTACGACGTGTACCAATGCAAGAGGAACACCTAGACAGATATCATCTAGTAAATTTAATTCAAGTTCTGCATCTATGTCGGATGTTGGTTACATGTATAATAAAAGATATCCCTATCAAGAAAGAAGTGAGTCAACGGAAGCAATGCTTTCAAGTACCTCTCTTAATACAACTTATTGGTATGCCGATTCCGTAACATGGGGTAGTCCTACCGCAAGTAAATATAATTTAGATAACCCATATCAAGTAACATCAACAACAGATTATCCAAATCTCGTAGGTAAATACACTTTTAGAAATACCTCGCAAACTTATACTAATACATCAGTTTACTATATTGCTGGTGTTGATAATACTGCCATGTATTATATTCAACTTACTAATACCGGAAATCACACTTTAACAGATTTTAATCCAACCTACACTTATGGTGATGGTTATACAGATTTAGGAAATGGAACTTATGAAATAACGGATACTGCAAGTGTCACAACAATAAACCGAAGTGATTGGTACACAGGTTATAGTAATTTAAATGGTAAATATGTCTGTAAAAATGACACTAATAATACTTGTAGTGAAGTATGGTATGTAACAAGTACTTCAAATACTTCGATGTCTTATTTAAAAGTATCAAATATTAAATTCTCTAATGGAATAAGTAATTATGATAGTACAACGGGTACCTATACCTTAGATAATGATAATGCAGTATCATTTTGGGATATAACAAATTCTACTAATAAAACCAGTTTAAATACTCATCACTATACATGTTGGAATGAAAGTGGAACTTGTACAACCTTATCTTATATATATTATTTAAGTGATATAACATATATTTATATTAATTTAACGGGTGGAGAACTTGTAGAGGATGCCTTATACAAAATGACAGGTAATGCGGATGATACAGTTAAAAATAGAGAGATTAACCAAAATTATAATTTAAATACCACGGATTCTACGGCAAAAGCTGCGATTGAAGCGTGGTTCAAAAACAATTTAACAAACGAAGAAGATGCTACCAAAGAAAATTACCAAGAATACTTAGAAGATACTGTTTTCTGTAATGATAGGAAATATCAACAATCAGGAAGTTATACTTTAGCACTTTCAGGTTGGAACCCAAATGGAGGAAGTGTAACAACATATATATATTTTAATACACGCACAAGATGGAGTAATAGTAATTGGTATAGTACAACTAATAAACCGACATTTGCATGCCCTAATGAAACAGACCGTTTTTCCGTAAGTAATAATAATGCTAAATTAAAGTATCCCGTTGGACTATTAACATTAGATGAAATAATCTTAGCAGGAGCAGCAGGAAATTCATCAACAAATAATAGCACTTATTATTTATATAACGGATCAACTTTTTATTGGTCTTTGTCGCCTAACACCTTCTACAACCGCTACGCCTACGAGCTCTACGTGGACAATGGCTACATCAACCACCGCAGCGTGAACGCCACTTACACTGGTTTGCGCCCTTCCGTTTCACTTAAACCTGGAACGGAGTTTGTAGATGGTGGAGAGGGTACTACAGCAAAACCATATGTTGTGAAATATGATAGTTAATATTGGAGTTCCACACTCCTGACCAGAAAAAAGATAGAATGGTGAGGTGAATGAAAACCCTTTCATTCACCGGAGTAATATTTAAGAACAATAATAACAGAAAGATAATAATCACCACCTTGCAATAGTAAGGTGGTGAAAACATAATTAAAAATACTAATATGCTATTGATTTTTATTCGTTGATGTGATACTATATGCAACTAGGAATTATTTGTTTAATTATTTTTATAAAGGATAGTGATTATATGAAAAAAAAAGATGAAAAAGAATTAAAAAAAATGGCAAGAAAACTTATATTAATTGCCAAAAAAAATAATCAAATAAAAAATGTTAAAGAAGCATTTGTTGATAATCCAGTAAATATGGAAGATCATAAAGGAAAATTAAAATATTTTTGCAAATGAGGTATAAAATGAGCATAGAAGTAAAGAGCAAATATGAAATGGGAGATATTATTTTTGTGAAAAAATATAGTTATCAAAATGATAAAAATGGTGAAAATCATTTATTTGTAATAATAGATGATGAAGATAATAGTGTATCTATTGAATATTTTGGTTGGATTGTATCATCTCATAGAGAAAAAGCAAATGATGTATCAAATTTTAAATACAATGAACCGCTTGATGCAACGTTAAAAAATGGTTTAAAAAAAGATAGTATAGTTAAATGTGATCAGGTATATAATATTTCTAAAGACAATGTTGCTTTTAAAATAGGAAGTGTTGATGTAGATGATTTTTATAGATTTATGATAACATTTCAAAAATATATCTATGAAAATAATATGGTTGAAATATAACATATAAAAAAAAGATATTATATTAATAAATCTTATTCCATGAAATAAATGTGAAATATTGTAAAAAAGATTTGAATATATATCTTTTTTTTTGTATAATTATTATGAAGGAGGATATATGAAAAAATATAATACATTATTTGTAGTTGTTTTAACTATTTTAGTAGTTGCTTTATTAACATGGATTTTACCAGTTACTTATTTAAATGGTGAACTTGTTGAAGCAGAAAGAGCAAGAGTAGGTATTACTGAATTATTTAGTTATCCTGTATTTACTTATTATAACTTTATATATGTATTTTTATATTTAGTTTTAATTGGTGCTTTATATGGGATATTAAATAAAACAGGAGCATATCGTTTGTTACTAGATAAAGTAAGTAATCATGTAAAGGGAAGAGAAATACTTTGTTTAATATTAACAGTAATATTATTTAGTATTGTTGTTTCATTTACAGGATTTACTTTTGAAGCATTAATTGTTTTACCTTTTATTGCTGGTATTATTTTATTACTTGGATATGATAAGATTACTGCTGCTATGGTAACAATAGGATCTATTACTGTAGGTGTTATTGGTACAACATTCTCTAAACTAGTTGCCGGTACCTTTAATGAAATATTAAGTACAAGTTATACTGATTTAATATGGGTTAAAGTTGCCTTATTACTACTTGGTTCTGGTATTGTAATATTAAATACTATTTTACATGCTAAAAAGATTGAGAAAAACAAAAATGTCGAAGAAAGTTTCTTAGTACCAAGTAAAGTTAAAGAAAAATCTGTTAAAGTTTGGCCACTTGCTACAATCCTTATTTGTTTTGTAGTTATTATGATTGTTTCTACAATAGATTGGCAAGGTGCTTTTGGCATTAGTTTCTTTGATAATTTACTACAAAATATTAAAGATGGTAGAGTATTATCAAGATATGTTGTATTAACAATTACTTTATTAGTTGTTCTTTATAATGTTATTATTTCTTTAATTAAAAAGAAAAAGAATAAGAAAGATAAGTTAATGACTAAGAAAAGATTAATTGTTACTATCATCTTTGGTGTAATTGCATTCCTTGCATTATTAAAGATTATGTTAGAAGATGTCTTTAAAGCAACTAACATTATGACTAAAGCTATTGAAGCAATTAAATTAAATGAAATAACTGATAACTTTACATGGAATCAATTACTAGGTAATGTCTTAGCATTTGGTACATGGACATATAATGATTATTTTGTCTTTATGTTAATAGTTATCTTAGTTATTAAGTTTACTTATCGTGTTAAATTTAGTGAATTAGTAGAAAATATAGGTAATGGTGTTAAAAATGTTTTATATGCTGTATTTACCGTTATGCTTGCTTATACAGTATTAATCATGATATCATCTCATCCAGTAATCCTAACTATTTTAAAACCTATTTTAAATTTAAGTGATGGATTAAGTATTTTATGGTATCCTATAAGTACCTTTATTAGTGCTTTATTAAATACTGATTTTACATACTACAAATATGGTGCTTTATCATTAAGTTATGTTACAACTTTCTATACAAGTACCAATGTTTATCCATTATGTGAATTAATTACTCAAAGTATGTATGGTCTAGCTCTTATGGTAGCTCCTACTAGTTCAGTATTATTATTTACACTTGGTATCTTAGATATTAAATATACTGAATGGTTTAAAAAATCATGGAAATTAATTTTAGAACTTGTATTAATAATATTTATATCATTTATTATTGTTTTACAATTTCTAGTATAAACAGGAGAAATCCTGTTTTTAATTTTATATTTTTATGATATACTATTTTTGTATTAAAAAGAAATGTGGTGATATAAATGATAAGTAAATATTATATAAAAATATATGATGAAGATTTAATATCTTTTGATATTGATAATTCTTTTGGAATAACGATTAAAAATATAGAAATATTAAATAATAATAAAAATATTTATCCTGTCATGTTACAAAAAGAAATTAATGAAGTAACTATTATAAATTTTATTAATTCAAGAATTATTCCTAAAAATAGAACTTTTGTTGAACAAATATTAAATTCTCTTGGATTAACATTAAATGATCGAAAGGGAATAATTGATGTATCTCTTGGATTATCACTTACAGATTCCTATTGGATTGTTAAAGATAATAATTTAAGATATGATAAATATAATTTGTATGATAATGATTTTTCGGAAGCTTTATCGTTAGTTGCTTTTACTGGATATCAATCAAAAATTAAAGAATTAATTACCTCTCCAGAATTAACAACAAATGGAATGTTACCAAAAGCATGGAGAAGAATAAATAAAGAAATTTTATTGTATAAAGGAAGTAGTAAATCTCTTGGAGCAATAAACACTGGATATGAGCCATATAGCGAGTTTTTTGCTACACAACTTTTAAATAAATTAAATTATTACCATGTTAATTATTATTTAGATAAATGGAAATGTATGATAGTATCAGTATGTCCACTCTTTACATCAAAAGAATGTTCCTATGTTCAAATAGGGGATTTAATTGATAATATTGATATTATTAAAACTGCCAATTATTTTTATGAACAAGGTTATTTTGATGATTTCTCTAATATGATTTTATTTGATGCTTTAGTTATGAATACAGATAGACATTTTGGTAATTTTGGATTAATTCGTCATAATAAGACTGGAAAGTTTATTAGTATGGCACCAATTTTTGATAATGGGAATACTCTTTTATCTATGGAATTACCAACTGATTTAGAAAATAGAGAAAAAGTAATAGAAATAATTACTGCTAAAGAAAAAAATATATCATTTTATGGAATATCTTATGATGATTTAGTATTAAAATTTTGTAATAAAAAACATATTAAAGATTTAAATTTGCTTGCTAATTTTAAATTTAATATTGATGAAAAATATGGTTTTTCCAAAAAAAGAATGGATAATTTATCATTCATGATAAGATATCGCGCTAAACATTTTATTGATTTATTAGAAAAACAAAATAACTCATTTATAGATGAACAATAGAAACTCATAATGAGTTCTTTTTTTGTCGATATAATGACAAAATATTATTAATAAAAATCCATATAATATAAGTGGAGGATAATATGTTTATAAAGTTTAATGAAGAAACAAGAAAAATATTAAAAAGATCCAAAATAGAAATGAAAAATTTAAAGCATGCATTTATTGGCAGCGAACATGTTCTATTAAGTATTTTAAAAAGTGATAATAGTGTATCAAGATTATTAAATGAATATCATATAACATATGATATCTTTAAACAAGAATTAATTAAAACTATTGGTATTGGTAAAAGTAACAACAATTATTTTATTTATACACCATTATTAAAAAGAATCCTAGAAAATACTATATGTGATGCAAAAGACTCTGGGAATAAAGAAATAGATGTTAATGACTTATTCTTATCTATTATTGATGAAGGAGAAGGAGTAGCCAATAGAATATTAAATAAACTTGGAGTTAATTTAGATGAAATGTATTCTCAATTTAATAAAGAGATAAAATATCATAAAAATAATCAAAAACTATCTATTTTCTCATGTTCCATTGATTTAACAAAAAAATGTCTTGAAGAAGAAATAGATCCTTTAATTGGAAGAGAAGAAGAAGTAAATGAGTTAATTAATATTTTACTTAGAAGAAATAAAAATAATCCCTTGTTAATAGGAGAAGCAGGTGTTGGTAAAACCGCTATTGTTGAAGAACTTGCAAGAAGAATAACTAAAGGTAATGTTCCCGAAAACCTCAAAAATAAAAAGATATTATCTCTATCTATGGCTAAAGCAGTAGCAGGAACAAAATATCGTGGTGAATTTGAAGATAAGATAACTAAAATATTAAAAGAACTTGAAAATAATAACGATTTAATAGTCTTTATTGATGAGATACATACAATAGTAGGAGCAGGAGGAGCCGAAGGGGCGATTGATGCTTCTAATATCTTAAAACCCGCTCTAGCAAGAGGTAAAATAAAAGTGATAGGAGCAACTACTATCAAAGAATATAAAGAAACAATATCCAAAGATAAAGCCTTATCTCGTAGATTTCAAAAGATCTTAATTAAAGAAAATACTATTCCCGAAACCATTGATATTTTAAAAAAATTAAAGCCATTTTATGAAAAGTATCATCATGTAAAAATAAGTGATGATTTAATAACTAATCTTGTTAATTTAACTGATAAATATATCACAAATGAAAATAATCCTGATAAATCACTTGATATTTTAGATAATACACTAACAAGAGTATCATTAAAAGAAAATAAAGAATCTTTAAAATTAAAAAAACTCCAAAAAGAACTAGAAGATATTAAAAATCAAAAGAATAATTTAATTATTAATAGTAACTATCAAGATGCATATAAATATCATATAAAAGAAATGAAATTAGAATCAATGATTAATAATCTAAATTTAAATATTAGTAATAATCAAAATATTGAAGTAACTATAAGTGATATAGCTAAAACTATTGAAAACAAAACAAACATTCCTATATATGAAATAAATCATGAATATCATAAACTCATTAATTTATCAAAACATCTAAATAAATTAATTATAGGTCAAGAAGAAGTGATAGGGAAAATAGTTAAAATAACTAAAAAAATATTATTAGGTTATAAAAATAATTTACCATATTCCTTTTTGTTTCTAGGAAAAAGTGGAGTAGGGAAAACCTATTTAGTTAAAGAATATAGTAAATATTTAAATATCCCATTAATTAGACTCGATATGAGTGAATATAAAGAAAATCATACAGTAAGTAAAATTATTGGATCACCTCCAGGATATATTGGTTATGAAAATACCGAAACTATTTTAGAACAAATCAAAAATAATCCCTTTAGTATTATCTTATTAGATGAAGTAGAAAAAGGATCAAATAGTGTTATTAATTTATTTTTACAAGCTCTTGATGAAGGATTTATAACTGATTCCCATGGTATTAAAGTAAATCTATCTAATACTATAATCATTATGACAAGTAATATTGGTTATACTAAAGAACAAATTGGTTTTGATAAAGATAAACATCATGACCAAGAAGTAAGAAATATTTTATCCACAGCCATTGTTAATAGAATTAATACTATTTGTTATTTTAAAGATTTAACTAAAGATAATCTAAAAGTAATTTTAAAAAATAAAATTAATAATTTAAGAAAAAAATATTCTAATATCAAGTTCCATCTTAATAACTATTTTTTAGATAAAATAATTAATGAAAGTAACTATGAGATCTATGGTTCAAGACACGCTCTTAAATTACTTGAAGATAGATTAGATGATCTAATTATCGATGGTATTTTAAATGGTAAAAATAATATCTATATTAAAGAATAAGTGATATAAATATGCACTTTTTCAAATGTATTAAAAAAAGTCCTATACCTTTTCGTGAAAAATCTAAAAAAAGTGATATGTGTTTTTGTGAAATGTTTTTAAAAAGTCCTATGCTTTTTCGTGAAAATGGTTGACATTAATAACAAAATATCATATAATATATATGAAATATTTGTGGAGAGATAAATGAAAAGAGATATTTATAATGAGATTCTTGATTGGAAAAATAATAATATTAGTAAACCATTAATGGTAATAGGTGCAAGACAAGTTGGTAAAACATACATTATTAAGAAATTCTGTGAAAGTGAATTTCAAAAATATGTATACATAAATCTTTTTGATAATAGTGAATTAATAGATATTTTTGCAAGAAATATATCTATAGATGATAAAGTGAATTATTTAAAAATTATTATAAAAGATAAATATAATGTCGATTTTGATGCTAAAGACACAGTACTATTTATTGATGAAATACAAGAAAGTGAAGATTTAATATCTAGTTTAAAATTTTTTAATGAGAGTGAAGAGGAATATAAAATTATTTGTGCGGGTAGTTTACTAGGTGTTAAATTAAATCGAATGAAAAAATCATTTCCAGTAGGTAAAGTAAAGATATTATATATGAAACCCATGAACTTTAAAGAATTTCTAAATGAAGTTTGGGGAAAAGAAATAATTGATATTTTAAAACAGTCGTATGAAAATAATGAACCACTAATTGATTCAATACATGATAAGTTATTGTCATTATATAGACTATATTTGTGTGTTGGTGGAATGCCAGAAGCAATAAGTGACATTGTAAAGAAAAACAAAGATATTTTGAAATTTGATAAATCTATTATTGATGATATTATTACAGGATATATAAGTGATATGAAAAAACACGTACATGATAGTACAGAAACAGTTAGAATCGAAAATATATATAGATCAATTCCAAGTCAAATTGGAAATAAAAGTGGCAAATTTCAGTTTGCCAAAATAAATAAAGATGCTCGAAGTAAAAATTACATTGATGCCTTAAAGTGGTTACTATCTAGTAAAATGGCAATAAGGGTGTGTAATTTAAAAAAAGTTGATATTCCCCCAAAAGTATATGAAGATGAAGATGATTTTAAATTATATTTAAGTGATTGTGGTTTACTATCATCGCTTTTAGAAATAAATTATAGTGATATTATGCTTGACCATGATTTTATATATAAAGGTGAAATAGCAGAAAACTATGTTTTAAATCAGTTAGTTTCCAATGATTTACAAATTTACTTTTGGAAAAGTAATAATAGTGCGGAAATAGATTTTATTATCTATAATGAAAGTGGATTAATACCAATAGAAGTTAAATCAGGAAACAAAGTTCAATCTAAAAGCCTACAAGTATATATGAAAAGATTTAAACCTAAATATGGCATCAGAATAAGTGTTAAAAACTTTGGTTATGAAAATGGCATCAAATCTGTTCCATTATATGCTGCTTTTCTTATCAAGTAAACTTTTCTTTTGAAGATAGAGCTAATAAAGCTCTTTTTTCTTTAAATTAATAATGTACAAAATGGTAACACTTTTGTTTTCATATATAAAAATATTTTATTTAAGATATATATTTAATAATAAGTCTTTATAATTTCTCTAGACAATTATTTAGTATTTTTGTATAATAAACATATATTTAAGTGGAGGAGTTATGGAATTTTATAATACTTTAACAAGAAAAATAGAAAAATTTATCCCTAATGATGGAAAGAAAGTTAAATTATATACTTGTGGACCTACAGTATATCATTATGCTCATCTAGGTAATCTTCGTACCTATATTTGTGAAGATATCCTTGAAAAATCTCTAAAATATTTGGGATATGATGTTGATAGAGTTATGAATATCACAGATGTAGGTCACTTAACCGGAGATTCTGATGATGGTACTGATAAAATGGTAAATAGTGCTAAAAAAGAACACAAATCCGTTCTTGATATTGCTAAATTCTATACTGATAAATTCTTTCAAGATGCCGATAAATTAAATATAAAAAAACCAGATACTGTTATTCCAGCAACTAGTTTAATTGATTTTTATATAGAAATAATCACTAAATTATTAAATGATGGATATGCCTATATTAGTGGTGGTAATGTTTATTTTGATACTTCAAAATTAAGTGATTATTATGTTTTAACTAATCATAAAGAAGAAGAATTAATGATTGGTGTTCGTGATGATGTAACAGAAGATATTAATAAAAAAAATAAAGCGGACTTTGTTTTATGGTTTACTAAATCAAAGTTTGATTCCCAAGAATTAAAATGGGATTCACCATGGGGTATGGGATATCCTGGTTGGCATATTGAATGTTCTGGTATCTCTATTAAATATTTAGGAGAATACCTTGATATCCATTGTGGTGGTATTGATAATATTTTCCCACATCACACCAATGAAATAGCACAGAGTGAAAGTTTTCTTGGTCATAAATGGTGTAATTATTGGTTCCATGTAGAGTATCTTCTTGATAAAAGAGGTAAAATGAGTAAAAGTAATGGTGATTTCCTAACCGTAGATACCCTTATTGAACATGGATACAACCCTTTATCATATCGTTATATGGTTCTATCAAGTCATTATCAAAAAGGATTACTATTTAGTTATGAAAACCTTGATACTGCTGAAAACTCATATTTAAAATTAAAAAATAGAATTAGTAAATTAAATAAACAAGATGATACTTTAGATAAAGATTTCGATAAATATAATAATGAATTTAAAGAAGCTTTATCAAATAACTTAAATACATCTCTTGCCTTAACTTCCGTTTATAATGTTTTAAAAAGTGATATGAATGATTATACTAAATTAAAGTTAATTAATGAATTTGATAAAGTATTATCTCTTGATTTAACAAAAGAAGAAGAAAAGAAAATAGATGATAAAGAAATCTTAGATTTAATAGAAAAAAGAAATATAGCTAAAAAGAATAAAGATTTTAAACTAGCAGATTCTATAAGAGATGATTTATTAAATAGAGGAATTAAACTTCTTGATACTAGAGAAGGTACAAAATATGAAATAATTTAAAAAATACTTTAATTTTCATAATAAATATGTTATTATAAAGTAAATTCGATGAAAAAGAGGAGTAAGTTATTTTCTTTTTAAAGAGAGTTAGTGTCTGGTGCAAACTAACAAAAGAGATAACTGAAGGTAGCTTTAGAGATGTATATTTGAAATAAGTAGAATATAATGTTTATCGCATTAAGATAATAAGTGCATAGAATTTCTATGAAGTAGGATGGTACCGCGACTATTCGTTCCTATTTTATAGAAATTTTTTCTTTAAAGGAGGATAATATGTTTCAATATGCCGAATTAATATGTGATTATGTTTTAAAAAATTATGATGTTTCTAATGATTTAATAAGTATGAAATTAAAACACACTATAAGAGTTTATGAACTAATGGTTAAACTAGTAGAGAAATTACAACTTGATAATCATGATGCAAGACTAGCTTTATTTATAGCACTATTTCATGATTTAGGAAGATTTTATGAAGCTCAAAAGAATAATAAATTTAATAATCGTTATGATCACGCTGCTGATTCTGTACAAGTCTTATTTGATGAGGGATTAATAAAAGAATTTCCTATTGATGAAAAAGATTATGATTTAATAAAGAAAGCAGTATTCTATCATAATAAAAAAGAATTACCAGAAGATTTAACTGATAAAGAACAATTCTTTTGTCATATGATAAGAGATGTTGATAAAATAGATATCTTTCATGTAATGGCAACTGAAGATGTAAAAACATTTTACTTTATACCAACAGAGAAAGTATTAACTAATTTCTATAATAAAGAATTAATTGATATTCGTGATATTAAAAATAAAAGTGATACCACACTATTGTATCTAGCTTTTCCAGATCAATTACATTTTAAAGAATCAGTTAAAATATTAAAAGAAAAAGGATATTTAGATGAATTTATTAATAGCATAGATGTTAATAATGATCCATTGATTAAAGATATTTTTGATCATTTAGTGGAAGAGATGGATACAAGATATGAAAATAGTTTAAATAATAAAAAAGTATTAAGAAAAGAGGGAACTTATGGAAGAATTAGACAAAAAATATAATCATGAAAATGTTGAAAAAGATAAATATGAAAAATGGTTAAAGAAAGATTACTTTAAGTGTGATCCAGAAAGTAATAAAAAACCATATTGTATAGTATTACCACCACCTAATGTAACTGGAGTGTTGCATCTAGGTCACGCCTGGGACGTATCTTTACAAGATATTATTATTCGTTATAAAAAAATGGAAGGATATGATACCTTCTGGCTTCCAGGAATGGATCATGCAGCGATTGCCACAGAAGCTAAAGTTGTTAAAAGACTTAAAGATAATGGCATTAATAAATATGAATATGGAAGAGAAAAATTTGTTGAAGCATGCTGGGATTGGACAAAAGAACATGGTGATATTATAAGACGTCAATGGGCAAAACTTGGAGTTTCCCTAGATTATTCTAAAGAAAGATTTACTCTTGATGAAGGAATGAGTAAAGCTGTTAGAAAAGTATTTGTTGACTATTATAATGAAGGATTAATCTATCGTGGAGAAAAGATAATTAACTGGGATCCTGTAGCTAAAACAGCACTATCTAATGAAGAAGTAATTTATAAAGAAGAAAAATCTGCCTTCTATCACTTAAAATATCAAATAGAAGGGTCTAAAGAATATCTTGATGTTGCAACAACAAGACCAGAAACTTTATTTGGTGATACTGCAGTTGCTGTTAATGAAAAAGATAAAAGATACAAAAAATTTGTTGGTAAAAATGTAATATTACCCCTTGTTAATAAAAAAATACCAATAATTACAGATGAACACGCTGATATGGAAAAAGGAACCGGTTGTGTTAAAATAACCCCTGCTCATGATCCTAATGATTATGAAGTAGGTCTAAGACATAACTTAGAAAGAATTATTATTATGAATGATGATGCCACAATGAATGAAAATGTTCCAAAGAAATATCAAGGATTAACAAGAGAAAAATGTCGTGAAGTAGTATTAGAAGATCTTGAAAAAGAAGGATTATTATTAAAAGTAGAACCTCTTGTTCATGAAGTAGGTCATTCTGAAAGAACAAATGTTTTAGTAGAACCAATGATAAAAAAACAATGGTTTGTTAAAATGAGACCTCTTGCTGATACGGTATTAGATACTCAAAAGAAAAAAGATGAAAAAGTAAATTTTGTTCCAACAAGATACGAAAAAACTATGAATCATTGGATGGAAATAACCTATGATTGGTGTATCTCTCGTCAACTTTGGTGGGGTCATAGAATCCCAGCCTGGTATAAAGATGATAAAATCTATGTAGGTATGGAAGCTCCAAAAGAAGAAGGATGGGTTCAAGATGAAGATGTACTTGATACCTGGTTTTCCAGTGCTCTATGGCCATTTGCAACTCTAGGTTGGCCAGATGATAATAAGTTAGTTAATCGATATTATCCAAATAACACCTTAGTAACAGGTTATGATATTATTCCATTCTGGGTTAATAGAATGACTTTCCAAGGAGAAAAATTATTAGGTAAAAGACCATTTGAACACTGTCTAATTCATGGTTTAATAAGAGATAAGATGGGAAGAAAATTTTCTAAAAGTTTAGGGAATGGAATTGACCCATTTGATATGATAGATAAGTATGGTGCCGATGCCTTAAGATATTATCTAGCTTCTGATGTCGCTCCAGGAACTGATATGCGTTTTGATGAAGATAAAATTAAATCTTCTTGGAATTATATTAATAAAATCTGGAACGCTGCTCGTTTTGTTATCTCAAACATTTCTGATTTAAAAGAAATTGATTTAACTACCTTAAAACCAGAAGATAAATGGATTCTAACAAAATATATGCATACTCTAAAAGAAACTAAAAAATTCATGGATAAATTTGAATTTAATAATGCAGCTTCATCAATATATGAATTTACATGGAATTATTTCTGTGATTACTATATAGAAATGAGTAAATATTCTCTTGATACTACAAGTACTAAAAGTACATTATGTTACATCCTAACAGGAATATTAAAGATGTTACAACCATTTATGCCATATGTAACAGATGAATTATATTCATATTTACCAGTTAAAGAATGTGATGACATTATGGTATCAACTTATCCTAAATATGATAAGAAATTAATATTTGAACAAGAAGAAAAAGCAACCGATGATTCTATCGAATTTATTAAATCTTTTAGAAATATTAAAGCAGAAAATAACATTTCGAAAGATGCTAAAGTAATGTTTGATACAACTGATGATAATGATCTAATTGTTAAAATGTTAAAATTAAATGATAATATTGTCAAAGAACCTCTTGGTATTAAAGCATATAAAGTTTTTTCTAATAGAATAAAAGCAACAATTTTCTTTGAAAAAATAGAAACAGAAGCCGAAAAAGTAGCTAAAGAAGCTCAAATTAAAATGTTAACTGAATCAATTAATAGAAGAGAAAAACTTCTAGCCAATGAAAATTATGTTAATAAGGCACCTGAAAAAATAGTAGAACTAGATCGACAAAAATTACTTGAAGAAAAGAAAAAACTTGAAGAACTACTAAAATAGATGAATATCGCTTTTATAGCGATATTTTTTTTATATAAAAATATTGATACTATGATTAAAAAATGATAGAATAATAATGTAGAATATGAGGAATGGTATGAATAAAAATAATAAAAAGAAAATAGTAATTGGGATAATAATTTTGGCATTTGTTTTGGCAGGTGTTTTTGTAGGAATAAAGGTGTTTTCAAATTCTCATGAAGAAATAAAAATAAAAGATGAGTTATTTGCAGATGTTTCTGCAACGTGGTATAGAGACTTTACATATACAACAGATTCATCAGCGAAAACTATAACATTAACTAAATATAATAAAACAGCAGCAAATGTTTTTGTTCCAAAATCAGCCACAATTTCAGGAACAAAGTATACAACTGTTATAAGTGGAGGAGTATTTCGTGATAACACAAGTATTAATAGTGTTGAGTTTGAAAATGGAGTTAGGGCCGGAACAAATCTTTCACATTTATTTGACAGTTGTACCAATTTAACATCAATTAATTTTAATGGAATGACAACAACAAATGTTACAAATATGTCATATATGATTTATAAAACAGCAGTTACAGAGTTAGACGTAAGTTCCTTTAGATCAACTAATGCAACAAATTTATTATATGTGTTTGGATCACCCATAACAAAAATTAAATTAGGAAATTTTAATTTTAAAATGTCAAATGTAAAAGGCTACCCATTTGGAAGAGGAACATGGATAAGAGAAGAAGATGGAAAAGAATATGCTGCAGCTGATTTAGCAAGAGATTCATCAACGAAAGATATTTCAGGAACATATGTAAAAGTACGAGATATCATTGATGAAATGAGTATTCCTGGAAGTGTAACATATAGATTTGAAACAATAGAATCTCTTGAAGATTTTACAACCAGTAACGAAAGACAAATAGGGTTTCTTGATGGTCAAATTATTTATTTAAAAAATATACCATCATCTAATACAGCGAATTATGCGGTATCAGGATCAGCTTCCGTTGTTGCTAAAAATTATATAAGAGATGTTAATAATAATAAATATCATTTAAAAATAACTATTGATAATATTCATGTATATGATTTAGAAGAAACAGATTATAGCAACTTATATGGGCGTTTAATGGAAATTTCATCAACAAAAATATCTTTACAAAATTATATATTTTCAACCATTCAAGATTTGCGTGATCTAAAAAATAGAATTTTACAAAAATCATCAGGTTCTTTTAGAGTTACATTTGAAATATTAGATCAAAATAATGAACCAGTAGATGGAGACTATATCTTTTCGGCATATGACTTAGATACACCAAGTCCAAAAGATGCTAGTGGATTACCATCACACTCAGAAGGGGAAGGATATGGCAACTATAGTGAAGGAATAAACTTAGTAGAAGGATATAATTTTGATAGTTTAAAACTTTATAGTAGAACATTTTTAAAAATTAAAGAAAACGTTAGTAATAAAAGAGTATATGGTACACATGCTGATAATGGATCAGAATTATCAGAAATGATTATTAAAGCAGATGCTCAAAAATTTAAATTTACATGGACTGGAAATTCCTGTGCTACTAGAATACAATCCAATTATCAACCGCAAAGAGTAGAATTTGTAAAACAAAATGAAAATGGTGAATTAGTAACAGGAGCAAAATTATCACTTTATGATAATACAAATACATTAGTGTCATCATGGACGACAACAAACGAATCAAAATATTTATTATTAAATCCAGGAAAATACATATTAAAAGAAGAAACAACCCCAAATGGATATGAAACATCAAGTGATATAGAGTTTTATATTGATATTGATGGTAGTATAGTTATTAATAATGCCACTGCGAATAAAGTTGTTATGACAGATAATTATAAAAAATATCCATATACAGTAAATTATTTAGATAAAGAAACAAATAATCCAATACATGATCCTAA
>CAMVAF010000033.1 GCA_947165365.1 uncultured Clostridia bacterium
TCTTATTAACATTTTCTGCACTATATAAAGCAATACCAGTATCTATAACATTTCCAACAGTCCCATCAAATTCTGCACGTCTTATAAAATAATCATATTCCGTCCATTGAGCATATAAGGTAATATCGGATGTAACATTAGATAACACTGTTATTGGATTACCTTCAAAACTTGAATTATTATACCAACCACCAAAATTATAATCTGACTTTGTTGGATTTAAAAGAGTAACAGATTCATTTGAAGCAATTGTAGTTACCTGATTTAGAGCTTGAGTTCCTCCATCTAACACATAAGTAATTAAATGCTTTTTATAAATAGTTACATTCCCACTAGGATCAGATATTGTCAATGTAGGAGATATATAATTTCCAGTTGCCCCTGCAACAAGAACATTTGAAGGAATTCCAGTAGTATTATCAAAAGTTATAGTTTTAATATCATCTTCTAATATAGCATTAGGTAGTCCTGTTATACTAGTAAATCCATTATATGTAATTGTATAAATTCTCTTAAAATCAAAAGTTAAATCTAATGGATATGTTATGTTATTTTCATCAAATCCATTTTCTTTATAGCTAATAGTAATATGCAGTGTCTTTTCTACTCCCAATTTACATTGCGATGAATCATTATCGTCACATAATGGGTCTTCTAAATTATAATTACTTATAGAATATGTTAGATTATTCGGAAGACCAGAAATATTTAAAATCCCCATTTCAACATTACCTAAATTAAGAACTTTGACATCATAAGTTATTGTTGAATTAGCATTTGGTAAAGTTACACTACTATAAATATCTTTTACATTATATTCTTCATAATGTGATATTCCATCATTAGTAGCATTTGATAAAGATATTCCTCCAATTCTAACATCCTTATGAACTCTAACAATTGCACTAATTCCATATATTCCTAATTGGGTTGTAAATTGTGCATATCCTATAGTAAGAAATATAACTGTACCCAAAACAACTAAAACACATGCTTTAAGTCCATAATCATGTTTTCCATATCTTTTTTTCACCTACACCAAATCCTTTCTAATCATATAACTCTCTTGTTCCATTAAAATTACTAATAAATTTATTTATTAATACAATTGGATAACCAATTCTATTTATTTTACCAATATATAATCCAACAACATCATCTGGATAAACAAAAAACTGATCTATATTATCACTTGCATCACCTTTTGTATAATAACCTGCTATTTCATCTTTATAGTTTTGGACTTTAACTATTCTATGAACAAGCTTAATATTTTCTTTTTTTAGTCGATTTTTAAAAACAATTATATCACCTTCTTGCAACGAATAAGAACTATCAATTTTTTTATAAAATATTACATCACCGACATTTATAGTTTTACTCACAGAACCAGAACATATTGTTAAAAAACTATAAGGTAAAAATAAATAGAGTATTAAAAATATGCTGCTTATTATTAATGGTATTATTTTTTTATTTTTAATCTTTCTAATAATATTTCTCATATACATCACTTATCTACATTACTTTATAAGTATACCATATAAATGTTAAAAATTATATATTTATTTTAATTTTGCGATTCAAGAAATATTTTATTTACACAATTTACAAATTATATTTACATAATTATACAATAACACAGAAAATTACAAAACAGTTATATTTATCTTTAACAAAATATTAATTTAACATAAAATACAAATGAGGAGATATTTTATGGAAAAAATATTATTAGAAATCAAAAATTTATCTAAAAATTATCATAATAAACAAAATGAAATTAAAGCTATTGCTAATTTAAATCTTAATATTTATCAAGACGAAATACTTGCAATAGTAGGACCATCTGGTTGTGGTAAATCAACTTTTCTTTCAATACTATCTGGTATCGAAAAAGAATCATCTGGTAAAATAATTAAACATCTAAATTTAAAAACAGGATACATGTTACAAACAGATTCCCTATTTCCATGGTTAACAATCAAAAATAATGCTCTTCTTCCTCTTACAATAAAAAAAGAATTAACTAATGACAACATTAACAAAGTTATTAATTTATTTAATAAATATGGTTTACAAGAATTTACAGAATTATATCCTAAAAATTTATCTGGTGGTATGAGACAACGTGTTGCCTTAATTAGAACACTTGCAGATAATCCTAATTTATTACTACTAGATGAACCATACAGTGCTTTAGATTATCAAACAAGATTAGCACTTTCAAATGATTTATATAATATAATAAAACAAGAAAGAAAAACAGCCATTTTAATAACTCACGATATAGCCGAAGCTATTTCTCTTGCAGATCGTGTAGTTGTCTTATCAACAAGACCTTGTCATATAAAAAAAATATACAATATTAATCTTGCTAATAAAACTGACCCCATTAATAATAGAAAAGATCCTAAATTTAATTATTATTATGATTTAATATGGAGGGATTTAGATGTCCACATTTAGTAAAGAACATATTGATTATTTAAAAAAAGAACAAAAATATAAAATTATTATTCACATAACCCAAACATTTATTCTTATATTTTTATTCCTTATTTGGCAAATATTAGCTAATACTAACGTAATTAATGTTTTCTTATATAGTAGTCCCAAATTAATTATTGAAACAATTATTGATCTAATAAAACAACAAATTCTATTTTCTCATATCATAGTTACACTTTATGAAGTATTATTAAGTTTTTTAATCTCAATAATAATATCATTAATTATTGCAACTATTCTTTGGTGGAATAAGTTTTTATCAAAAGTATTCTCCCCTTTTTTAACAATTTTAAATTCACTACCAAAAGTTGCCTTAGGACCACTAATTATTATTTGGGCTGGAGCTAATATAAATTCTATTATTATCATGAGTTTACTTATATCGACATTTATTACCATTATTAATCTCCATGAAGCCTTTATATCTACTAATAAAAATTATATAATTCTTTTAAAAAGTATGGGAGCCTCAAAAATAGATATTTATAAAAAAGTGATAATTCAAAGTAACAAAGCAAATATAATTAATTCACTAAAAATAAACTTAAGTATGAACTTTATTGGCGTTATCATGGGAGAACTATTGGTTTCCAAAAAAGGATTAGGATACTTAATTATGTACGCTTCAAGTATTTTTAATATTAAATTAGTTATTACATCAATTATTATTCTTGGATTTTTATCATTTATTTTATATTCAATAATATCATATCTTGAAAAAAAACTATTATAATATTTTTTACCATTATAATAGTTTTATTATATTTTTTACACATAAATTTGCAATTATAAATCATATTGAATATAATATAATTAGTTATATAAATAGAAGGAGGATAAATTATATAATAAGCGCGATGCCTATTTGGCTACGAGGATAGTAGTTATCGGAATTAAAATAATTGAGCGGATGCTACTACGGGAAATCGTTAGATATATTACAAAAGATAAAATTAAAATTATTACAAAAAATATATCAGAAAGGAATATATGTGTGGAATAATTGGATATGTAGGCGAAAGAAAATGTATAAATATCTTATTAGATGGATTAAAAGCACTAGAATATCGTGGATATGATTCTAGTGGTATCGCCTATAATGAAAATAATGAAATAAAGATAATTAAAAGTACTGGCAAAGTACAAGAATTAGAAAATAAAATTGATAAAAATTTACCATCATACATTGGAATTGGTCATACAAGATGGGCAACACATGGAATACCAAATGAAATTAATGCTCATCCTCATCATCAAGGAAAAACAACATTAGTACATAATGGTATAATAGAAAATTATGTGGAATTAAAAAAAGAATTATCAAGCTATTATAATTTTAAAAGTGAAACAGATACTGAAGTTGCTGCAGCATTAATTGATTATCTAGCAAAAAATAATAGTAAACTAGAGGCCTTAAAAAAAGCAATGACAAAAATTATTGGTTCATATGCTTTAGCAATTATTTTTGATGATGAACCAGAAACAATCTATGCAATTAGAAAAGATTCGCCCATGATAATTGCACAAAAGAATAATGATTCTTTTGTTGCTAGTGATATTGCAGCAATTCTTAAATATACCAATGAATACTATATATTAAATGAAGGTGAAATTGCAAAATTAACTAAAGAAAAATTAACTATATTTAATAATAATTTACAAGAAATAACAAAAGATTTAAAAATATATCAAGGAAATATTAATGACATTATGAAAAATGGCTTTGATCATTTTATGTTAAAAGAAATTTATGATGAAACATCTGTTTATCAAAATATTATTAATACTTATTTTCCAAATTATGATATTAAAGAATTAATAAATAATTTCCCCAATCTTTCTAAATATGAAAAAATAAAAATTATTGGCTGTGGAAGTGCTTATCATGCTGGTATGGTAGCCAAAAGTACATTAGAAGATTTTGCAAATATAGAAACTACTGTGGAAATGGCTAGTGAATATCGCTACAAAAAAATATTTCCTAATTCCAAAGAACTAGTTATTTTAATAAGTCAAAGTGGAGAAACTGCAGATACTCTAGAAGCACTAAGAATTGCCAAAAAAAATAACATAGATACCCTAGCAATAGTAAATGTCAATTCTTCATCTATTGCAAGAGAAAGCGATATGGTAATATACTGTCTTGCTGGATGTGAAATAGCTGTTGCAACTACCAAAGCCTATCTAGCCCAAGTATTAATCTTATCTTTAATAACATTAACAATATCCTATAATAAAAAAATAATTACTAACGAAGAAGCAAATAAATATTTATTTAACATCAAAAATTTAATAAGCGATACGAAAAAAATACTGGATAATAAAGAAGAATATCAAAAATTAGCGTCAAAAATATATAAAAACAATTGTATGTTCTTTATTGGAAGAGAGATTGATTACGCCATTTGTATGGAAGCAAGTTTAAAAATGAAAGAAATATCTTATATCCATTCTGAAGCATATCCTGCAGGAGAATTAAAACATGGAACTATTTCATTAATCGAAGAAAATACTCCTGTTATAGGAATTATTACCCAAGAGGAAATTGCTCAAAAAACAATAAGTAATTTAAAAGAAACGAAAGCAAGAGGATCTAAAATAATAATTATAACAACACAAAATATTTATGATAAATATTTAAATGATCATTTCTATGAAGAAATAATAATTATTAAAGATATCAATATATTACTACAAAGTTTAGTAACAGTTACACCGCTTCAATTATTATCATATTATGTTGCTAAATTAAGAGGAGAAGATATAGACAAACCAAGAAATCTTGCTAAAAGTGTAACCGTGGAATAACTATTAAAAACAGTTATTCTTTTTTATATAATAATGTGGACATTTTACATTTTAAGGTTCATAGCATGTTATAATTTCAAAGGAGGAATATATGAATCAAATCAAACTAGGAAAATTTATAGCAAACGT
This sequence comes from uncultured Clostridia bacterium, assembly GCA_947165365.1. Taxonomy (GTDB): domain Bacteria; phylum Bacillota_I; class Bacilli_A; order RF39; family UBA660; genus RUG12783. The sequence continues at coordinate 5,449 of CAMVAF010000033.1, forward strand.
TCGAAGTGAAAGAGGAATGACTCAAGATGAATTAGCAGAAAAAATTGGAGTATCAAGTGGTAAGGTAATTTCAAAGTGGGAATGTGGTAATAGTATGCCTGATTTTGAAACATTAATTGAAATATCAAAAGCATTAAAAATAACCTTATATGAATTATCTATCTGTAAAAGAATTGAAAATCCCAAACTCATTGATAAAGCCAAAAATAAATTTCAAACATATGCCCAATTACAAAGAGAAAATATTAAAAATAAATTATTAATTATTTTATCAATTATCTTAGGTATTATTTTTGGTTTTGCAACCATCTTTATGATTGATAACTATAAAACAATTAAAATATATAGATTTATATATAGCCCAGAAGAAACAAAATTTCGAGTTGAAGGAAATATCTTTGTTAATAAAGATTATGCTATCTTTAATGTTATAAAAATTAATAATATTGAAAAAGATACAGAATACTTAAATACAGAAATAACAAATGTTCAATATGAAATACTTGATAATGAAAATAGACGTGTTCTATTACACAATTACAAAAAAAATGACCATTTTAACCTACTTGAAAGTATTAACCAAGTTTCATTTTATACAAAAATTGATCATAAAAAAATACCGCTAAATGATGATTTAAAAATGAAAATTTCATATAATGATGAAAGAAAAATAGCTCATGAAATAATTATTAAATTTAAAATAGAAAAAATTTTTGAAAATACTTTATAGTATTTTTTCTTTATTTTAAGGGAAACTCTCCTATCTGGGGAGAAAAATTGACATAATTCGCCAAATTAGAGGTGGTAAAATTTACCAAAAAAATCTATGATTAAAAAGTAAAGAAATTTTTTTGATATGAAAGGAGGATAGAAAAGTGAAAAAAATTCTTTACGCACTGCTATTAGTCGCTCTTGCGATTACATCAGTAAATGCCAAAAACGCACAACCATATTATACTAATAATAATGGAATAGAAATGTCCGAGGAAAATTATAATAATTTAAAAGGTTTAGGATTTACTGATACTCAAATCGCAAAGATGGACAACAAGACATTTGCTAAAAAGAAAGATATTAACGCAACTATCGTTAGTCAAAAAGTAAATCATTATGTTAAAGTATCATACTTACAAAATGGTTTACAAAAAGAACGATATGAGGTCGTAACAGAAAATGAATATAATGGGCGACTAATGAATCCCGGAGCATCACTTCAAAGAGTATCTGGAAACTATTACAATGGAATGAATGCTATTGATGATCTTGCTGTTGTAACAACTATCTCTAATGTTGATGATGATTACATGCAATATCGTGTAGATGTTTATAACTATGCAATACCAACAAAAAGAAGTTTTGATATTTATGGAGTTGGAATTGAAAGTGGAAAAGTTCACGTTGCATCAGCAATAGAATGTCTTCAATCTTGGGATTACAGTAACGGAAGTAGTGATAGTAATGATGGATGCTACCCTAAATCAGAATCTACCGGTGGTTCTGCAATGTTTGAGCTTCCCTCTGGTAGTTTAAGTTCTTTAGAAACCTATATTTCATTTTGGGTTGCTAAACACCCTAATGTAGGTACCGTTCACGGACTAGAAGCTATAGGTGATTATGCACACGCTATCAATACTGTTCCAAGTAGCGTTTATAATTACTATACCGTTGATGTCGGTGGTATTGGGGTTTATTCACCTTATGCTGGAAGTTACGACCAATATTTTACACCAAGCCCAGCAACATTTTCAGGAACTTGGTAAAAATCTAATGATTTTCACACAACTTCATTAGAAAAAAATTTATGTATTAGAAATAATATCTAATATAAAACAATAATCTCAATAATCTAATAAAGCCTGCACAACTTTATTAGAATAATAATCTGTGTATTAGAAGTAAAACTACCAATAAATATTAAATTTCTAATACACAGTATTTTTTATAAAAAAATAAGAAGGGAGAAGTTAATATGGATCTAGATTTATCAAAATATTTTAGAAAAGATGAAAGATATAAATTTTTTCCAGTTATGGAAGAAATGAGAAAACAAGATACATACTATATGACAATATAATTAAAATATTAACATTTTTGTTAATATTTTTTCTTTATTAGTATATTTCTAAATTATCAATTAATACATCACTATAAGTAAAAGATTTTAACTCTTCTCTATCACTTATAGTTTTAATTGTAAAAATATAATTATATGTCTCAATAATCATACCATCAAACTCTTCTATCTGATTTCTTGCTCCATTAAATTTAAAATGTAATTTTTCTCCTTTTTTATTTTTTAAATCTTCTTTGATTTTACTAATCATCTTGGATACCCCACATACATTGTCCCATTAGTAATTATTCCCCCCATACCATCTTTACCATATTTTGTTTTATCTAAAATTTTTAATAAATCAATAGGTTTATTTTTATCTGATAAAGCAATACTACTGGCAATAATTGCAGGATCTAAAGCATGGATATTTATTCTTTTAGGACTACTTGCAAAATTAGCACCAGCTTTTATTAATTCTTCATAATTAGACTGACAAGCACCAGCAATAATTATTAAATCATTATGAGATCTAACTTTTCTCGCTTCTCTTACTGCATTAATAAAATTATTGGTATTCTTATAGTTATCAGTATTTTCCTCATCACCCATTTTTCTATAATAAGCATCATGACCAGTAATCACTAAGATATCTGGTTTATACTCTTCAATAATTTTAGGTATCTCGCTTGCCATTTTATTTTCATTCATTTTTATTCCTTTTGCTTTAATATTTAAACTATCATAAAATTTAATACATCTATCTAAAAAAGATTTATCACTATCAAGATGAGTAATACGACCAGGAATATAGAAATATTGATTTCGATCTAAATTAACATCACTAAATCTTTCTAACATTAATTCATCATTATTATTTACTTTTTCTACTTTTTTTAAATCACTTAATAATCCATCAGCACAAAGTCTAACATCTACACCCCTTAATATTGCCACATCACCATCTATATCAACAATTTCAAAAACAATATCATTATGATAAGAATTACGACTAACTAAATCACCAATATTAAAAAGCATATAATCATCTCCAAATAATTATATGCTTTTATAAATTAAATATTATTATTTTCTAGCAAGAGTATTGGCAATATCAACAAAAATATCAACAGATAATTTTTCAGCTCTTACAGTTAAATCAAAGTGATATTTTTTTAAAACATCATTTATTTTTTCCAAATTATATTTTTTTAAATTATTTCTTAAATTCTTTCTTTTAAATTGAAAAGCATCTCTTACTATTCTAAAGAAAAGTTCTTCATCTAAAACATCAAATTCCTTATTATTTTTAGTTAATGATATAACAACACTATCAACATTAGGTTTTGGAGTAAAAGAATTACGACTAACTAAAAATAACTTTTTTACATTAAAATAATAATTTAAGAAAACTGTAATTGAAGAATAATCACGACTTCCGACCTTAGCAGTAAATCTTTCACCAACCTCTTTTTGAATCATTAAAGTTATCGCCTTAAAATTAATTTTAGATTCAATTAATTTAAGAATAATTGGTGTCGTAATATAATATGGAATATTAGCAACAACATAAATATTATCAAATTGATATTTTTTAATATCATCGGAAATATTGCGATTTAAGAAATCATCAAATATAATATCGACATTATGAAATTGCGATAGCACCTCATCTAAATAATCTTCTAATCTAGTATCAATTTCATAAGCTAAAACATTTTTGGCAACGCTTGCAATATGTCTTGTTAATGCTCCACTACCTGGTCCAATTTCTATTATTAAACTATTATCTTGAATATTTGATTCTTTTACAATATTTTCTAAAATATGAACATCATTCAAAAAATTTTGTCCAAATGATTTTTTAAACTTAAAATTTTCCATATAAACCAAAAAGCATCATTCGATGCTTTTTCCTACTTTCCTTCTTTTTCTAAACGACTAACTACTTCTTTAGCAACAACTAAAGCCTTTTCTCTTAATTCATTTGCAGCATCTTCTAATATTGGAGTACCTTTTTCTTTAGCTAAATTAACTAAATCAGTTGCCTTATCTTTTACAAGTTCTCCTTTTTCTTTAGCAATTTTAAGAACTTTTTCTTTATCTAAATCTTTTAGTTCTTTTTTTATCTCATTAACCTTTTTTTCAAAAGCTTTTGAAACATCTTCAGGTTTTATTTCTTTTGCCTTCTTAACTAATTCATCAGCTTTTTCTTTAAGTTCAGCTCGAGTTTCACTACCTTTTTTTGGAGCAAACAATAGCCCTAATCCAGCACCTATACCGGCACCAATAACAAATTTTCCCCATCCTTTTTTTTCCATTTTAAATATCCTCTCTTTCTTTTTTCTTTTTATTAAATAATTTACTAGCAAAATTAACAATACCATTTGTTATTTTATCAGTTGCCAATGAAAATGAATCAGCAAAACGATCAATAACACCAAATATCTGGTCAACTGTTTTCATTTTTCTTTCAATGTTATCTAGTAAAAAATTTATTCTATTAACAGTATAAATTGTTTTTATAATTAAAACAATCAAACATACCATTAATACCGCACCTAAAACATACAATAAAATTTGTAAAAAAGTTACATCCATTTTCTATTCCTCCTTCGAATACATCGAATCAATTAAATCAAACAAACTATCATCGACATCTTTCTTTTCATTCTTTTTATCTTTTTGAACATACTTAGCACTTCTTGTATTACTTCGTGAAGCATCACTATAATCAACATTATAAGCAAGTCCTAAATCATTATAATACTCATCAGCATCAGCCAAAGTGACTTTATTAACTTGTGGTTTTGTATTATTAACATCATATACTTTTTTATTATTACTATCATTTTTTTTATCCATTTCAGAAATTGGTTTTGTTACCTCTTTGTCCTCATCGATTTTAGCAAAAGCACGATTTCTAACACTGTCTAAATCAGGTTTTTTATAAGTATTTGATATTCTTGTTTCCCTTTTTGTAATAACCTCTTCTTTTCTATAATTTTTATCTAATATTCCATATATTGGCGAAATAATAGGCGAAGGTTTAAATATTTTAGTTTCTTCTTTTTTTGTATAGTTCGTTCTAGAATATGAATAATTATTATTCATATTACTAATATAATCATGAGAATAATTATCTTTAGTCTCATTTTTACCTTGATATAACTTTTCTCTATCATTATATTCATCAAAATAATTTTTATTTTCCTCTTTATCATTATCATCTTCTTCGATAAATGATTTAGAAAAATCTTCTTTAATATCTGCTTCAAAATCAGCATCATCAAATACCATTGGAACAGTTTTGACTATTTCTTCTTCTACATCCCTTGTTACAGGTATTTCTTGAGTCTCATCATTATAATTATTATCTATTTTTTTATCAACCTTTTCCTTTGGTTCATCATTTTCTAAAAAATCATCATTAATTTTTTCTTCTTCCTTTTTAAACATATTAACTTTTTTCTTAGGAACCTCAACCTTTTTTGCATATGTCTTTGGAACTTCTATTGTATCATCATCTTCCTCAACTTCCTCAAAAAAAGCATTTTTTAATTTATCTAAAAGTTTCATAAGTCACCATCCTACTCTATAACTTCATCTATATCAATAACATCGTCATTATTACTAATAACAATATCATCTTTATATGTACCAAATTCATCTTCATATTTCAAGAAATTATCATTATTATTTTCTTTTTTAAAAATACTAAATTTTTCTTCTTGAAATTTATAACTAGCATCCCCAATAAAACCATCAATCACTGTATCATTATATTTAATTGATGAAAGAAGAGAACAAATTGTTATTAAAGATTTCTTTAAATTATCCTTTTTTACAACACTTTCTATTTTAGCATAATTATATTCAATAATAACATAATATTTGTCATTATTTTCCTTAACATTAATATAGCCTTCCTTACCATTGTAATCTATTTTTTGGGATATATAGTCATTAGTATTTACAAAAGTATTCTTAGTTTTATAATGATAGCCAACAATATCCAAATACAAATAATAAACACTATCACTATCTTCAAGAATTAAATTAAAATCACTTTTATCTATTAATTTTACATCATGAGGAAGATAAAAACTATATCCCTCCATATAAGTATTATTTAAATTATTATCTAAAAATAAAATACTTCCCATGATATCATTAACATTTCTTTGTGATATATCACTACATCCTGTCATAAAAATTAAACAAACAATGAGCAAAGTAATTAATAACTTTTTCAATCTCTCACCTACTCTTACAATTATTATAACATATTTTATATGCTATAAAATATATTTTTTTGAAAATCTTTATTTTTTTTCAACTTTTACATAATAAATAACATTATTTTTTAATAAAAATTTTCTCTCATACTCTGTTTCAATATTATTTTCCCTATTATCATTATGTAAATCTAAACTAATATCTTTTATTAAATATCCATTATTAACAAAAGAAATTAAACTATATTCAAATAAACCTCGATTATCAGTTTTCATAACTATCTCTTTTTTATTATTAAATATTCCATTAAACAAATCTAAAAAATGACTACTCGTTAATCTTCTTTTCTCATGTCTTGGCTTTGGCCACGGATCAGAAAAATTTAGATATATCAAAGATATCTCCTTATCAAAAACATCATTTATATTTAAAGCATCCATTCTAATTAACTTTAAATTACTAAGTCCTTCCGGCATTTTTTTTATAGCTAAAGCCATAATACTATCATACTTTTCAATACCAATAAAATTAATATTTGGATATCTCTTAGCATTTTCCGTTATAAAATCTCCTTTTCCCATACCAATCTCAAGATATATCGGATTATTATTTTTAAATACCTTATTCCAAAAACCTTTATATTCATTTGGTTTTAATATAACGTAACTGGAATTATTAATAATATCTTTTTTATTTTTTACATTTCTTTGTCTCATAAACACTCCGAAAAATATTATAACACATTTTATAAAAGAACATATAATAAATATGAAAAGAGGTCTTTTTATGTATAATGAAATACCATTTATTAATCCATATAATAACTATAACCCACAATATAATAATCCATTAAATGAAAATGAATTAGATAAAATTTTAGATAAAATAGAAAGAGTTGAAAAACAAATTCGTATTTTGGAAAAAAGAATTAATAACTTAGAAAACAATAATAACTATAATAATTATCAAATTGAAAATGTTAATGATATGCACATTATCTAATAATAAATAATCATTGCAGAAAAACAAAATATTTGCTCTTCCCCAAAAACACTAGATGATACCTGATATTTAATATCAACCACTTCAATATCATTATCACATAAAAATTTATTAATTTCTTTTTCTAAATCACTTTCATCTTCTAAATCAAATATTTTAACTTTCATAATATCACTTAAATATTATAAAACAACCAGATTAAGAAAAAAATCACATTTTGAATCTTACTTAACTATTTTTTCTTTATTATATTTACTAACAATATCTTTTATAAATATTTCATCTTGAATCATATTAAATTTCTCAAAAAAATTCATATTATATTTTACTTTAAGTAAAGAATTCTTTTCTAAATAAGATAAATTATATTTACTTAATCGACAACAAATAATAAACTCATTAATTCTATTTACTGCAGCAAGAACATCATTTTGCATATCTTCTTGATCAAGAAAATAATGAACAAAATCAATATCTGTTATAAATAGAATAGCTCTATCTCTATCACTATATAAAGATAGATCATCGATTAAAGAATCCAACTGAGCCCTTAAATAATATGACTCCATTTTATTCTTTCCAATGATATCTTCAATATATTTTGCAATAATAACTTCAAATTCATAAACATACTCGTTATCAAATTTACCAAAATACTTTCTTGTTAAATATTCCGTATAACCTTCATTTATTCCCAAACCAAAATTTCTTTTATTTTGAAAAAGATAAAAACCATCTTTAATATCATTTTTTATAGTAGCATTACTAGCCATATGAAATAATTCATGATATAAAGATTTATCAGAAATTTTATTTTTTTTTATAATAATACAATTTTTTAAATAATCATAATTGCTATTAGTAGCATAATCTAATTTTCCATATATTTCATCGGTAGTTTCAATAATTTTCAAATCAGCTAAATTACTATAAAAATTAACCAAATCAAGATCATTAAAAGAGTTAATCAAAGTATATTTAAATTTATTAATTTTATTATCTATTTCAGTCATTAATATCACCTAATAAATCTTTAAAGTTTTTAGGAATATCCAACTCAAAAAATACCTTTTTATTAGTAATTGGATGAATTATTTCTAAATAATTTGCACATAAACATAATCTTCTTAAAGGATCATATTTATTACTACCGTATTTTTTATCACCTACAATTTCAAAACCTCTATTACTTAATTGAACTCTAATTTGATGTTTTCTTCCTGTTTTTATATTTATTTTTATCAAGGATAATTTATTATTAGATTTAATTTTTTCATATTCTGTAATTGCAAGTTTTCCCTTACTTTTATCCATTGTTTCGTAAACCATTAAAGTTTTTGTTTCTGCCAAATAACTTTTAATTATTTCTTTATTTTTAACATTTCCATGAACCACTGCAACATAACATCTTTTAAATTTATCCCAATTATCCTGTAATTTATTTTTTATTTCCATTGATTTTGCTAATACAACAAGACCAGATGTGTCCTTATCAAGACGATGAACAATAAAAATTTTATTGTTTTTATTTTTCCTTTTTTCATACATTAATACTTCATGAAACAAAGTTTTTTCAGATTGCTTCTCTGTACTAATAGTTAACATATGAGCAGGCTTATTAATAACAATTAACCATTTATCCTCATAAACAATATCTAATTTATTCTTTTTCATTAATTACCCTTTCTATAGCATTGATAACTGCAATTCTTCCATATTGATATGTAAGACTACCTTGTAAATATGCAATATAAGGTTCTCGAAGCGGTCCATCACAACTTATTTCAATGCTACTTCCACTTACAAAACTACCACTAGCCATAATTATCTTATCAGTATAACCTGGCATATCACTTGGGATTGGCTTTATGTAATTATCAATGGCACTCATTTCTTGAATTCCTTCTACAAATGATATTAATTTATTTGGATTATTAAAGGTAATTGCCAATACAATATCCACATGTTCCATATCATATTTAGGATTTGTTGAGTAACCTAGTTCTTCTAAAAGCATGCTTGCAAAAATATTTGTTTTTAAACTACTGGAAACAGCCATTGGTGCCATATAAAGACCTTGTAAAAACATTTTATTAACATTAATACTAGGACCTACTTCAGCACCTTGTCCTGGAACCGTTAATCGTTCTGCCACTAAATCAACCAAATCACTTCTTCCAGCTACATAAGCTCCATTTGGTGCAATACCACCACCTAAATTTTTAATTAAAGAACCAACCATAATATCGCAACCTATTTCCTTCGATGTTGGATTTAGAAAATCTGTCATTTCGCAGTAACAATTATCTATCATTATAATAATATTTGAATCAATTTCCTTGATTAATTTAACAACCTTTTTTATTTTTTCTAAATTAATAGCATCTCTACTAGAATAACCCCTACTTCGTTGTATCGCAACCACCTTAACTTTATGATTAGCTAAATAATCACGTATCTTTTCATAATCAAAATCATTGTTTATTAAATCAATATGATTATGTTTTATTCCAAAAGATGCTAGAGAACTATTATTATCTTTGTAGCCTATAACCTCATCTAACGTATCATATGGTCTACCTGAAATATATAATAGTTCATCTCCTGGTCTTAATAATCCAAAAAAAGTTACATTAAGTGCATGTGTACCTGATATAAATTGATTTCTAACCAAAGCTTTTTCACTATCCAAAATATCTGCAAAAACCATATCGATTTTATCTCTTCCAGTATCATTATAACCATATCCTGTTGTACCGTGAAAATCAGTTTCACTTATTTGATATTTTTTAAAAGCATGAAGAATTTTTTTACTATAAAATGATTCTAAATCATCAATTCTTTGAAAAATATTCTCATCCATTATTTTTTTATCTACTTTTTTTACAATTTCATTTAAACTATTCATTATTATCACCATCAATCCTTATTATACTTCCAGTTTTTAATTTATTTTCGATTATTTCATTAATCACATCAAATATTTTTTGAGGTTTTATTAATTCATTTTGTCCTACTCTCTTAAGTTCACTTTTTAAATAATCTTGATCCATACTTCTTGTACTTTCAGTATCAACCCAATTAGGACAAATACTATATATTTTATTTGAATTATCTAAAGCAATTGTTTTAGTAATCATGTTAATTCCAGATTTTGATACATTATAATCAATACTATAAACACTACCTGTATCAATACCATCAGTACTTGATATATTAAATATATATCCATTATCTAATAAACTATTAAAATACTTTATCATTAAAAAGGTACCCACAACATTTGTTTCTAAAACCTTCATAAATTCCTTCTTTGTTTTATCAAGATAATAACTATCCATAGATAAAGCCGCATTATTAATTAATATATCAATTATTCCATACTTATTATTTACATAATTATACAATTTCGATATACTATCTTCTTGACACAAATCAAGATAAAAACTGTCAACACATACATTGTATTTGTTTTTAATATCACTAATAATATCAAGAGTTTCTTGATAATGATTATGATATGTAACAATAACTTTTGCTTTACATTTTGCAAAATTATAAACAAGTTCTTTCCCAATACCATTATGACCTGAAGTTATTAAAATAACTTTATTAGAATAATCCATATAATTACCTCTCAACAAACATATATATAATATCACATTTAACATTATTTTTATATATAAAAAGGATATAAATATAATATATCCTATGAATTATCATTAT
>CAMVAF010000034.1 GCA_947165365.1 uncultured Clostridia bacterium
TTATTCCTGTTTCTTGTGTTACTGAACCAGTATTAGCACTTGTACTTTGACTAACTCCTACACTACTTGCTTCCACAGGTTCATTAGAATTTCTATTTACTGCAATTGATGTTCCAGGAATTATTAGATTTTCATTTTCAGCATCTTGATTTATAGTATTTGTCGTATCTTTATCAGTAGATTCTTTAGCATTTTCAGCCGAATCTGTATCGGAATTATTTTTTCTCTTTAAATTATTTTCTTGTGTAAGTTCCGATATTTCAGCCTCTAAATTAGGATTAATAATAGCAACATCATTTAATTCTGGTGACATTTCGGTTTGTTGCGATGTCAAAGGAGCCAATAATTGTTCTGCGCCTTGAGCAGGAGCAGGTGTCATACCAATTACAACTCCTGATAAGATGGAAGCTACTTTTTGTTTTATTCTACTGTCGTTTCCAGAAGATGTATTTTGAGAATAATCAGTTGGATCTACCTCAACAGCTGCAACATTTGTATCAACTGATTCTGGAGACATTACATCAATATCATCATTTAAAACTTGTGATATTACCTGTTCTGTTTCCGAAGAGGTTCTAGCATTATCTAAATTATCAGATGAACTATCAGGTATAGAGACATCAGACTGGCCTTCTAATTCGAATGTTCTTCCTTTTGTTGTATAACTTTTTTTATGACCTTTTCTATCAAATACTATTAAATGCTCTCCAGACTCATCTAAATATATTTCAGAAATTGATGCCGTATCCACATTTTGACTTTTTAAATGCTTTCTTACCTTTGAAGTATCTTTAACCCTTCTAAGAGAATTTAATTCTTCAAAATAACTATTAGCATCACCATCATGGGCAGTTAAATCTTCAATAACATCAACTGAATTAACATTATATGTTCTACCGTTATAAACAAATCTAACTAATCCATCCATTCCATTTGCCATAGCAGATAACACAAATCCATAAAAAGCCCCATTTAAAGCTTCTTTAGTGGTATTTCCTAAATTATATTCATCTCCTAGAAAGGCAGTATTTAAACCACTTCCAATATAAGCTTGCAAAAATTCTTCCTTGGCCTCTCCAAGACACTTTGATAAAAAGGATTTACCTGATTGAAAGGCTTTTCCTAATCCAGGAAGACCAGATAACATCGCAGTTAAAGATGCTTCTGATAATCCATTTAGAAAACTATACTCAACTAATTTAAGATTATCTGTAAGACCTCTACTACGAGCATAACCAGCAGAATTACCAGATGCTCCAACACCTACTAACGTTGCACCGACAAGATTTGATCCAGTAACACTACCTGATAATATTGGAATAAACATATTTCCAAATTGATTAGCAACTGTATATGAAAATTTATTTGAATAACCTTGTAATTGATCTATATTTTGTAATATTTCTTCATATTCTCCACGTTTTCCCTTTGGTTTTTTTGCGGCTTCATACATCGATATTATAAACGATGATTTATAAGTACTCACACTTGTTGGAGAGACACTAAATCCTGCCCCTTCATCTTCGCCAAAAGGAATAATAGTTGATGAAACAACCATTCCACTAACGTTAGAAAAATCACTAGAATATTTATCAACACCATCCTTAAAGGCTTCAAAGACACTTGTTCCTCCTGATAAGATGGATTTACATGCTTCGTCATATCCTGCACGACAATTTAATGTATCCCATATTCTATCTAGATAATCTTTACACCTCTCTACACCAACATTTTTATTTTTATCATATTCCGCAATAGGATACAATAGGAAATCATCTCCCATATTTCCTAAATATGTTGAGGATGTAAACTTTCGGTGTTCAGTCTCTTCATAATTATACTTATCACCATGTAAATAATACATTACTAAAGCTATTTCTTCCTGAGAACAATACTTTAATACATTTTTTATTTCTGGATTTAAATCTGACATACTATTAACAATTTCTTTTATATCATCTTCTGTATATGTTCTTGCCAAATATTTCCAATAATCTGGGTCATTTTTATCATCATGATACTCCAATAAACTTATTTCTTTTTCAAGTTCTCTTTGATAACATCTCATTGCTAACAAATCATTTGTATCATCTCTATAATCTTTATAAGCATTATTTAAAACTTCTTCATAGATAAAGTTACCATTAGAGTCTGTTGCCATAGCCTTCATAAAATCTTTAGATAATAATATTTCTTCATCTGATAAATCACTATATGAGAAAGAATAATCTAATAAATCAGCAAGCGTTGCATTACTATCAACAAGATTTTTATATTTTGGACTACTTCCTAATGATGAGATATCCGAATCATTACAAAATTGTTTAGTAATTGATAAATACTTAATTAAAAACTGACTTTCTATTAATCTAATAGCCTCATGATTACCTTGAGAAATTTCATATTTAGTAATTGAATCGCCATTATTTAATAAATATGTTTCCATTAAGGTATCTTCAAAACTTCCACCAGTTAAATATTTATTTAAGTTATTAAATACATTATGTTCTTTAGCCTTATCAAGCATTCCTAATACAGCATCTGGATTTAAACCATAAATTGTAATATCATTATTATTTTTTTGTTGGCTATCATCAAATATTGAATTATCTATTAATCCCAAAGCTTTAAATAAAGCAACAATTGACATTTCATCACCATTTAGAATAACCCCTAAATTAGTATTTTTCGTCTTCATTGTTTCTTCTAGTGTTTGAATCATTTTTTTAACATCATTTAACTTATTTTCTAGGAATGATTTTTTTTCATCAAATGTTTTGGCATCATATTCTGTACTTGTACCAAGAGAAAATATCTGATCAATAACACTTAATAACAAACTTTTGGAAACATTATCAGTATTTTTTATCATGTCAAAAGAATATTCTACTTTTTTACCATATTCCATAATTAACGATTTAATATTACCTATTTTACATGATTTTAAACTACTTTGTGATTCATATCTAGATTTTAATTCGCCAGAAATAGTATTTTTTAATGCCGCAATATCACTATCACTTACATCATTTCCAGAAGATGATATACTATTTATTTTATTAATAACTGAAATTATATCGTCTTCATTAACATCAATATTTATTAAATTAGCATCAATTTTTCTTCCTGGGCGATAATAAGCACCATCACCTGTATTAGAACTATCAACATATGATTTTGTTATATTTTTATATTGATTATCAATAATTTTTTCTGCTTCACTTATACTAATATCATCATTAATCTTTCCTATTATATAATTATCATATAAGAATTCATAACATTTTGTACTTGAATTATAACGATATGTAACATTATCAAGTCCATATTTAGTTTGATAAACATTCAAAAGGTGAACAATATTTTCTTCCGTTAATATTGTTTTTTCATCATTGGATTTGTTCACTTCCCTCACCACCTTTTTTATTTTTATTTAAGGCATCTTGTCTTTGTTTTTCTTCTTCTTCTAAATCATCAGCTATTTTTTTTACTTTACCAACATCACCTGTTATAGCCTTCTTAGCATCACTTACTACACTTTCAATTTTTTGATTGGCAGCAAGAGCTTTTAGTGATAAAAAATCATTACGTGAACTATCTAAAATATTCTTTATATCACCAAGAGATGAACTTATATTATCAAGTTTATTAGTAATAGATTGTGCTGCTGATGAAAAGCTTGCTGCTTCAGCAGGATATCTTGTATATGCCATTTTATTCACCTACCATATTTGATATATTATTTATTTCATCTTGATAAACATTTTTTATTGATTCTAGTATTTCTACTAAACTTAAATAATTATTTTCAATATAATTAATTCTATCTTCTAAATATAAATTTATATGTTCACGATATATAGTTGCAGTTGGTGAATCATATATCTCATTAATTTTATCATTTTCATTCATTATAGTTGATAATATTTCTAGTAATTCTGTTCCTTTACTTTCTATTTTTTTTTGTAAATTAGAAATATTATCAATACTGACCATTATATCATTTTTCATATTCTTCCTCAACACCAATATCTTTATCTAAATCCTTAAATCTCTTATCTAAATCTTCTATTGTTTCCCCATAATCATCTATCGTACACCCCAAAAAATTAGTAAACAAAGAAAAAGCATATGGTATTTTATCTAATTCTTTAACAATAGTTTCATATTTATGAGCAAAAGCATCTCTTGCAGGTCCAACCCATTCAGTTTCATCGACAAATTTTCTTATTTCAATTAATGCACTTTCAAATTGGTTAATCATAAGATTATCAATATTTTGTGCATAATCATCCATTTCTTTACCTTTTATTTTATAAATCATGCCTATCCTCCCATTAATATATCAAAAAATCTCTATATCTTCACATAATATATTTTACATTTTAAATGAGGAAAAAGCAAGTGTTTAACATGCTAATATTTTTTTATTTTTTTATTTGTCAATAATGATGATTTCATATTGAAATAATATCGGAAAATAATGTATAATATTTTTAGATAGAGATGATATATCTATTTGAAAGGAGGATATAAATGAACACAGGTGCAATTACGGGTCTAAATATTACACAAGTTGAAAATGATCTTACGAATTTTCATAATACTTCTGATCAAACCATTAAATTATTAGGAACAGCTTTTACGTACCTTTTTTCTGAATTATATCAGTATTGGGCATCTCCTAATGCTCTTGCTTATACTCAAACTATTATCCCTGAAATAAATGAAAAACTTAGTAATCTTTTAACTGAGAGAAATCATATTTTAAGTGGTGCTAGTTATGCTGCAAATACCTTAGCAAGAGTTAATGGTGCCACATTTAATGGATATTTCAGTATCGAACAAGGTCAAACTTTTCAATATTCTCTCGAAGTCCAAAAATGTAGAGATAATAACGATAATAAAGTTGGTATGAATATAAGTATGGTTAAAATTTTATTGATAGCTTTTGAAAATCAAATGAAACAAGCCTTAGATTCTTTTGATAATATTCCGACTGCTATCGCTTTTTATGATAATAATGGAGATTTAATTAGTACATATGAAAGAAATGTTACAGGATTTAAAAGTATTTTTACTGAAGAATTAGAATCAATAAAAACTTCTATCAATGAATATATGACTACTGAAACTGAAAATTCATTAATGGCTAAAAATCAAGCAGTAGATGCTTTATCTTCATAAAAAAAGAAAGGAAAAATTATTATGAATGAAATGACTGGTTTAAATATACCCCAAGCTGAAGCAGATATTAAAAATTTTCATGATAGTTGTAATGAGGTATATTTATCGCTATATAATTCTTTTGCAAATTTATTAGCAGATTTATATAGATCTTGGGCCTCACCTAATGCCCAAACATATACCACATCTTTAATTACAAATATTAGTGAAAATTTACGTTCTTTTCTAAAAGAAAGAAATATACTTCTTGAAAATGCTTCAGTTGCAGCAAGTATCCTAGCAAATGTTAATGGTGCAAAAATAAATGGATATTTTGATATTCCCGAAGAAAGTGTTACCGAACTAGTTTTTGATTTTACACCCTGTCAAACAGATAAAAATGGTCAAACAGGAATGGATACTGCAGCCGTTGCAACAATTATTGCATCATTTGAAATTCAAATGAGGAGTGCTTTATTACAATTGGATAATTTACCAAAAGGTATTAGTTTTTATGATCAAAACAATGAATTAATTAGCACATATAATACTCAAATAGACCATTTTAATGAAGTATTTAATACAATGTTTACAGAAATTAGTACAAAATTAAAAGAATACATGAAAACTGAAACAGATAACATTTTACTTGCCAAACAAAATGCAATTGAAAGTTTATCAGCCTAAAAAAAGCGATTATTATCGCTTTTTTTCATGTTCTAATCTTTTTAATAGTGCAAAACTTTCATCATATGATGTGATAGTACCTCTTATAATATTACTTTTAATACCATAAAAATAATAATAATCTAAAATAATATTACAAAATTCACGATACATATTATCGCATGACACAAAATTATCTCCTACTTTTACATAAAATCCATCCATATCAATAATTTCTGGCGTTTCATTTTTGCATAAAACATTATATTTTCTATCATAAATCACACAATCTTCGCCATAACTAGCTAAATCCTCCTGTGATATTTTATTCTCTTCTAATTCTCTTAAAGATAACAATAATTTTCTTAAAATAATTAAAATACTTTTATAATTATCTAAAGGTAATTTCTCTAATTTTTGATGTTCTTTATGATAAGGTAAAATAATTCCAGGACTCACATTCATTATTTTAGAATCAACTTCTTTTAAAGTTATTATTCCTTCTGGTAATTTAGTTAATTTAACTTTTTTTTGAATATTACTTAAATATTCAATCTGCTTTTTATCATCAAAATCTCTAATATCATTTTTATAATAATCTTCAATTATTTTTTTGGAATAATAACTATTATTATTTTTTATTTTTGAAAATAAATAATTATCTATTTTTAACAATTTGTCTTTATAAGTTATAATTGTTCCAAAATTACCATGACCTATTATTGATTCATGATCAATAATATTTTTAAATTCTAATGGCGATAATCTTAACTCTTCCATAATAATCACAAAGAATAAATCTTTTTGTCTCCTTTTTCTATATTTCTAAATTTTATTCCTTTAATAATATCAACAATATCTTCTAAATTATAATGATTATTAATATCAATAAAATGATAACTTTCGATTAACCCTAATTCTTTTAAAGAATAAAGTATCATAATAATAGACATTATATTATCTTTAAGATAACTACTATTTAATTCAATATCAGATATATTATCTTTATTTTCATATAACTCTAATAAATATATGAAAGAAATATCTTTAACTATTTTTCTTCTACTTACATAATCATATTCATCTTTTGATTTTAAAAACAATTCCATTATTTTATCTACATCTAACATCTTAAGATTAGTTTTTTCATGGTTAACGATACATGAATAATATTCTTTTCTCTTATTATCTAAATATTCAATTAAATTATTACCTGTATTTTTATTAAATTTTAAACTTAAAATAATACCAGCTTCTATACTTTCTAGAATACTCTTAGTAATAGGTATTTTTAATAATTCATTTTGTTGCTTAATTAATTCATCATATTTCTTTTTATATTTATTATAATTTTCTTCATTATAATTTCTAAGTTTTAAAAGAAGAAATTCGATTCTTTCCATAAGTTTTGTAACATCATCTAATTTTATTTTTTGATCTTCTTTTTTAGGAATTATATCCTCTTTTAAAACATTAAAACTAGCATAAAGATTTAAATTATTAATAAAATCACGACGATATCTTTTATTACCAAAAACATTCTTATATTTTTCTAAATAATTATCAATTTCTCTTTGATTAGCAACCATCTCATGATCAATAAAAACTTCACAACGATCAAAATTACTAAATTTTAGATAACTAGAGACAAATAACTTAAATAAATTAATATTTTTTTTTGAATACATTTTAGAATAATCAAATTTTTTATGATCTGTTCCCATTTTTTCTAAATGAAAATATGTTTCATTATAGGGATTTTTACCAAAAAAATATCTTATGCTATCATTTGATATAAATAGATGTTCACCAGATATTTTTCCAATTAAACCATCACTTTCATTATCAATGTTAATAAAGCCCTCTATTTCATTTTCCTTGTTAATTTCATAAGATAAATTAATATTACCTTTTTTTACAATAGGAAAAATATTTCCTGTAATTATTTCTTTAGCATAATATTCATTATTATCATCTATTATAAGTTCATAAATAATATTTTCTTTATTGCTATAATAAGATAATTTATCTTTATTAAAGATTTTATCAAAGATGCTTTTCATTTTGTTAGATATTATAATACTTTTATTTCTATTTTCTAGAAAAAAATTAATTATTACATCTTGTTCTTTTTTATTTAATAAAACAAACTCATCATAAAAATCTTTATCACTACAGTTTAAAACTTGATTATACAAAAAAGCAATATCACATATTTTTTTAGTTAAATCACTCTTAAAAACAATCTTACCCTTATAATATTTATTCATATTTCCTCTTTAATAATTATTATAATATAACGAGTTTTTGAATACAATAAAAGAGTGTCAAATACACTCTATTTAATCATATTAATTCTTGCTTTAATTCTTGTCTTTCCAAGTAATTTTAATATTTCATATAAATCTGGTGTTTGAGATTTACTTGTAATACTTACACGAATAACAGTTGAAATATCCGCAACACTTCCTTTATAGTTTTCAGGATTCTTTTTATAATCTTTCATATTAGAAGCATATCCTAATTTTTCCGTCATCTCTTTCATTTTACTAAACCAGGTATCTTTATCATCATTTATATCATAATATTCATTAAAATATAAATTTAGGATCTTCTTTATTTCATCAATATCAGTTACTTTTTGATATTCATAGTTTACATCTTTAAATAATTCATCATACATATACCAGATGCCTCCTCTAATATCACTAAATGATGCATAATCTTTTCGTGGTTTTTCTCCACCTCTTTCAATATTAAAGATAGCTTTAGTATAGTCAGCATATTTTTTCATTAATAGATATAATTCTTTATCATATTCTTCCATCCAAGGAAGCGATTTATCATATAATTCTTCTGATGTCATTCTACAAATGTAATTTTTAGAAATATTAAAGAGTTTTTCAACATCAAAAAGGGTTCCACTTTCACTCATTTTACTAAAATCCATTTTAAAATCTTCTAGTTTACCAGTAGGATTACTTAAAAACCATTCTTCAAAATTAGAATTAGCAATAGTCATAAGATATAGTTTAGTTGCTTCTGGAGGTATTCCTTTTTCATGATAAAATGAAACACTTGCTTCTGGATCTTTTCTTTTAGATAGTTTTCTACGGGTACCATTTTCATCTATTTTTAAAACTAAACCTAAATGAGCATATAAAGGTTCTTTAAAACCTAAAGTCTTAAATAAATCATGATGAATTGGATAACTTGGAATCCATTCTTCTCCACGCATAACTGTTGTAGTGTGCATCAAATGATCATCAATAGCATGAGCAAAATGATATGTTGGTAATTTATCATTTGATTTAATAATAACAATATCCATGTCATTTTCAGGAAATTCTATTTTACCACGCATGCGATCATTTAAAATGATTTTATTATTAAAGTTACCCATTGATTTAAATCTAACAACAAATTCTTCACCATTTTTTATTTTTTCATAAGCCTCGTCTATCGATAAAGTTCTACATCTTGCATAACTTCCATAATATCCTATTCTTTCTTTATTAAGTTCTTGTATTTTTCTTGTTTCATCAAGACTTTCTTTAGAACAAAAACAAGGATAAGCTAAACCTTTTTCTACAAGATATTTGGCATAAGCATGATATATTTCTTTTCTTTCACTTTGGATATATGGGCCATAATTTCCAATACTTTCTGTTTCACTAATCATTCCTTCATCAGGATAAATATCAAAGTTTGCCAAGTCACTTATTATTCCACTAATACCATTTTCTACTGTTCTTAAAGTATCAGTATCCTCTATTCTAAGATAAAATATTCCTTTAGTATCTTTGGCAAGTTTAAAATCTTGAAATGCTGATAACAAGCTTCCCATATGAACAAAACCTGTTGGTGATGGTGCAAATCTTGTTACTTCAGCACCCTCTTCTAAATTTCTTTCAGGATATCTTTTTTCTATTTCATCAACCGTCAATACTACATCAGGAAACATAATATCAGCTAAATCTTTTAAAGTCATAAAATCACCTCTTAATTAACTTATAGATGTATCATACTTTAAATATGAAATTTTGTCAATTTAATAAATAAAATTATTTGCTTTTTTATGTAACTTATAATATAATTATATCGTTGAGGTGACTTATGGAAAAGAATAAGAAAAAGAAAAAGAGGAAAATTAATGCTGCAAGAATTTTTGCTATTTGTCTTTTAGTAATAATGGTAGGTTCAATGATTGCAAGTTTAATTTTAACATAGAAAAAGAAAATCAAAATAAAATGATTTTCTTTTTTTATTCCATTTCGTAATTACAATCATTACATCTTTTACCATCTTTTTTAGTCACAATTAAACCATTACATTTTGGACAAAGTTCCCCTGTTGGCATATCCCATAATGCAACTTTACATTTTGGATAATTATTACATCCATAAAATATTTTACCTTTTTTAGTAGTTTTTTCAACTATTTTACCACCACATTTAGGACAGTCCATAATCTCTTTAATCTCTTTTGGTTCCTTTTTAACATAAGTGCAATCTGGGTAATTAGAGCATGCCGTAAACTCACCATACTTACCTTTCCTAACTACTAATGGACTATGACAATTTGGACATTCTTCACCGGTTTCCTTAGGTTTAGTTCTTTCCATATTGCTATAAGCAGTGTGAAGTGTTTCATCAAAAACATCATAAAATTCGTGTAACACTTTTTTATTATCAAGATTTCCTTCTGCTATTTCATCAAGTTCTGTTTCCATATTAGCCGTATATTTAACATTTATAATATTACTAAAGAATTCTTGTAATTTATCAGTAACTAATATTCCCATATCAGTTGGTTTAAATTTCTTATCTACTACTTCAACATAACCTCTTTCACGAATATTCGACATAATTGTTGCATAAGTACTTGGTCTTCCTATTCCAAGTTCCTCAAGTTCCTTAATTAATTTTGCTTCCGTATAACGACTTTTTGGTTTTGTAAAATGTTCTGTTAACTCTATATCATCAGTATTTAATACTTCTCCCATCTTTAAATCTGGTAATATTGTATCATTAGCATCTTCATATTTAGCATATGCTTTTAAATATCCATCAAAAGTAATTACCGTACCAGTTGATTTAAAATTATAATTATTATTATCTAAAATAATTGTTGTTACATTTGTTTTAGCAGGAGCCATCAAAGATGCAATACATCTTGCATAAATTAATGTATAAAGTTTAAGTTCATCAGCTGTTAAATATTCTTTTAAAGATTTAGGAGTACGATAAATACTTGTTGGTCTAATACCTTCATGAGCATCTTGAACATTTTCTTTACTTTTGGCTTTCTTAACAGTACCTTTATATTCTTTACCAAAGTTTTCTTCAATAAATTTAAAAGCAGGACCGGTAAATTCTTCACTAAGTCTTACGGAATCGGTTCTCATATAGGTAATAAGACCAGTATGTTCACTACCAATATCCAACCCTTCATATAACTTTTGAGCAATAGACATCGTTTTTTTAGCAGGAAAACCAAGCTTAGTAGATGCTTCTTGTTGTAGGGTTGATGTTGTAAAAGGAAACTTACTGCTTCTTAATTTTTCTTTTTGTTCTACGCTAGATACTGTAAAACTATTAGATAAAGATTTAAGTATTTCTTCCGCTTTTTCTTTATCTTTTAATTCAAGTTCTTTATTATTATGAGCAAACAATTCACTTTCCATCTCTTTATCTGGAAATTTAGCAGTAATTTTATAATATGCTTCAGGAACAAACGCTTCTATTTCTCTTTCACGGTCAACTACAAGTTTTAAAGCCACACTTTGAACACGTCCTGCTGACTTACCACCTGTTTTATTTTGCATTAATTTCGATAATCTAAAACCAATTATTCTATCTAACATTCTTCTTGTTTCTTGACTCTTAACTAAATTAAAATCTATTTTTCGAGGATTAGCAAGTCCTTCTAAAACTTTTTCTTTAGTTATTTCATAAAATAAAACTCTTAAATAATCTTTTTCTTTAATCTTTAAGGTATCAAATAAGTGCCAACTAATGGCTTCCCCTTCTCTATCGGGGTCGGTTGCAAGATATATTTTATCTGCACTTTTAACAAGTTTTTTTAGTTCATCTATAACTTTCTTTTTACCAGGAAGGGGTACATAATCAGGTTTAAAATCATTTTCAATATCAATACCTAAACCATATTTACCTTTCGTAGATAAATCTCTTATATGTCCTACACTAGATACTACTTTATAATCTCCCCCTAAATACTTTTCAATAGTCTTACTTTTAGCAGGAGATTCTACTATAATTAATTGCATTTTTAAACACCTCAAAATAATATATACAAAAATTCTTTTAAAAAGTCAACATTTTTTTTACTTTTCCCTTGTTTTAGATAATATCAAAGCACACATTAAAAATACTCCCGATATACCACCTAATAAATAAAAAAGTATTTCCATCATCAAAACCTCTCCCATTATTTTTTTAAATAATACAAATTACTTACTTATTAAGTATATTCATTTATTTCCATAAAATTTGTCAAAAAAAATTAGAAAATTTAAGTTTTAAACTTTTTTTCTAATTTTACTTCAGGAATCATTTCCGGAGTAATTAAAGTATTTTCCGGAATACTTTGACTAACCACATAACCATTACCTTCTATTTTTACGTTAATATTTAATAATTTAAAAAGAATATTTACTTCATTTTCACTATAACCAATAATATTTGGCATACTAAATTCATTAGAATTTGTAACTAAAAATATTTTATCATCTTTAATAACTTTTGTTCCAACACTTAATGATTGTTTAATTATTTTATTACCATTTCCTAAAACAATTACATTAATGCCATTTTGATTTAATTTATCTTTAATAACTTTAACATCTTTATTAAGATAATTTTCGATTTCTATTTCATTGGATTCTTTTTTATTATCATCTTCTCCATAAATATTTTTATATTTAGCAATATTAGTTATTATTTCCTTAACTATACTAGAAAGTCCTTTAGACTCAGCAGCATAAGTTGATACACCGTATAAAATAATTTCTGGATTATCCTTTGGAAACATAATAGCAATGCTTCGATTATGGTTTCTTTCTCCTTTTAAATAACCACTACCATTTGTTTTAGCAATCTGAGCTGTTCCTGTTTTACCAATAATATCAAAGCCAGGTATAGCGTATCCATGAGCAGCCCCATCATTATCATTTATGGTATGCCACATCAAATTCTTGATATAAGCAACAGTATCTTCTGATGCAACTGTATCTAAAACTGTTCTTTCATTAGAATATGTAACATTTCCATTTTCATCAACTATTTTCTCTACAACATATGGTTTTAATAATTCACCATTATTAGCAATAGAAGTTAAAGCTTTAATATGCTGAATAGGAGTTGTCATAATACCTTGACCAAAAGCTGCATTAAAAATTTCTGTTTCATATTTAAAATTTACTTTACCACTAGCCTCATTAGATACATCAATTCCTGTTTTCGAACCAAAACCTAGTTTTGTAAAATAATTTTTTAAAGTATCAGCAGCCATATATTTATTCATAATGTTAACAACAGCAGTATTACTTGAATAAATAAATCCCTTATCATATGTAATAGTTCCCCATCCAACATTATTCCAATCTTTAATTACTGTTTTATCTTTAGTTGTAAAAGTACCTGATTTATAAGTATCTTTACCTTTGTACACTCCACTTTCAAGTGCCGCCATATAAGTATATATTTTCATAGTACTACCAGGTTCAAAAGGAATACTACTAACAGGATCTAAATAGTTTGTAATATTTCTTTTATTAGGATCAAAACTTGGATTAGTAGCATAAGCAAGAATTTTACCTGTTTTAGCTTCCGCTACAACAATACTCATACTTTCTCCATCGTAATCACTTCTTCTATCCAAAGCTTTTTCAACAAAAAATTGAATATTATTATCAATAGTTAAATAAACATCTTTACCATTTTCAGATACCTTAGTAACTTCACTCGTTCCAGCAATTTTATATCCATTACGATCTTTTTGATAAATAGTATAACCATCAACACCTTCTAAATCAGTATTAAATTTTTTTTCAATTCCTAATTCACCAACAACTTTTTCTTTATCATTTTCTTTAGCATACCCTATTAAATAAGATGCAAAATCACCATAAGGATAGTATCTTTTTTTGGTCTCAATAAAATCTATTCCCGGAAGATTAGCTGCCAAAATGGTATCCTTTGTTATTTCATTTAATCCTCTACCTTTAATACCAAATTCTGTTTGATAAACCCCTTCTTTAGAAAGATATTTTAAAACTTCATCATAATCCATTTTGATAATAGCAGACAATACTAAAGCAGTATTTTCTTTATCAACAACATGTTTAGGATTTTTCTCATTAGTTGTTCGTTTAGGATCCAAATATGCAATAAGAGTATAACTTGAAACATCTTGAGCTACAGCATTACCATTACCATCGTAAATATTTCCTCTTTTTGCTGGAAGAGGAATTTCCCTTGTAGTTCTTGTTTTAGCAAATGCTTGAAGATTTACTCCATCTACCTCTTTACTTGTTGAAAGTTGAAACAATCTTCCTATCAAAATAACAAAAATTATTATTGCAATTAATAAGGAAATATTATAAATTTTAACACTATTCTTATCATTTTTCTTTTTCATATATTCCTCTTATGAAAAGAAACCATTTGTTCCACCAAATAGTAACTTATTTATTTTTCTTTTTATTTTGTTGTCTTCTTGCCATATCACAATACATAGCTTTTTTTCTTTTTTTATCTTTCTTTTTAGCCTCTAACTGTTTTATAGTTTTATCAACTGTTTTAGCAATTTCTGATAAATCATAAATTGTTCTATCTAAATCATCATCACTATATTCTTTTGATTCTTTTAATTTATTATTTATCTTCTTATTTAGCAAATCTATATCAATTCTCTTTTCTTTCTCTTCTATCTCCAATTCATCAATTTTTTTATCAATTTCTTTTATTATTTCATCTAAATCAGTAATATTATCTCTTTCATGTTTCTTATTTTCTAAATCAACCATTTTCTTTTCTATCGTCTTTATAATTTCATCAATATTATTATTCATTTTTACCATCCTTTCATTCTTTTATTATCTAAACTATATTTTTGGCAATACTACCAAAATAATAACCCCTATTAATAGTAGTAAAGTTATTATAAAAAATGTAATAGCGATATATCTTTTCTTTTTCTTAGATAATCCCTTTTTTTGCACAATATCTGAAAAACCTTCATTATTTTTAGCTTCCGCCATTTCTAAATTAACAATAGTCTCATTACCTAAAACCTTACTCAATTGAACACTATTAGTTGTCGTATCAAAAGTATACTCTTCATATGATGTCGTTTCCAGTATTTCTTCTTTTGTTAATTGACCATCAATCATTGTATCAGAATTATCACCTTTTAATTCACCAAAAAAATCTTCTTCATCATTTTTTTCATCAATACTAGATATTAATTTTGAAATTTCATCTTCACCTTTTAAAAATTCATCATCTAAATTTCTTTTTTCATCATCGGGTTTAAATCTCTCTCTTGCTTTTTGTAAATAATCATCAACATCATAATTTTTTTCTTCATATGTAATTTCTTCTGATGGCAATTCTTCCTTTGATTCTTCACTTTTTTCTTTAATAATGTCATCAATAGATACATATGAATTATTCATATATATATCATCATACATCCTTTGATTTTTATCAACCCTACTATAATTCATTGTTTCATTAGATTCTTTTGTATCGTCATCACTATACCTATCCATTCGCATAAACAAATCCATTAATAGGCCAAACCATTCCTATCATATACCTTTCTATATCATTAATAAGATACTTTAATTATACAATAATCATAAATAATTTACAACTTTTTTTATAATTTTTCAAAAAATCAATTGACATTTATTATTTTTTTGGTATAATTTAATATGTTTCTTGATTGCGAATGTAGTTTAGTGGTAGAACTTCAGCCTTCCAAGCTGACCATGTGGGTTCGATTC
>CAMVAF010000035.1 GCA_947165365.1 uncultured Clostridia bacterium
ATACCACTATCGTGTCCATTTTATGGGGTACAATTTACAATGAATTAAATGTCTGACAAAATTTATTTTGGGTAGACATTCAACAAGTCAAAACTGAATGTTTCCCTTTTTTAATATATGCAAGTTTTCTTGCTTACATACTAATAATACTATAAAACTAATGAAAAATCAATACTTTTTTGATAAATAATGTTTGACTTATCAATTGTTTTATGATATTATCTTAATGTTTGAACCTCGTATTCAAACCGCTTCGAAAAGGTTATAAACTATTATTAGTACCTTAAGAGCGAGTGAATTATTAAAAAGGAGGATATATGAAAGCAGTAATTAAAACTGGTGGAAAACAATACTATGTTGAAGAAGGAAGTATTATCTATGTTGAAAAATTAGAAGGAAATCCAAAAGATACTGTTACTTTTACTGATGTTTTGATGCTTGGAGAAAAAATAGGTAATCCAACTGTTAAAGGCGCTAAAGTAGAAGGTGAAATAGTAAAACATGGTAAAAATAAGAAGATTAAAATCTTTACTTATAAGCCTAATACAACTTCTACAAGAAAGAAACAAGGTCATAGACAACCATATACAGAAGTTAAGATTAATAAAATTGGTTAATTATGATTAAAGTTTTAAAATTAGAAGATGAAATTAAATTGACAGGTCATAGTGATTATGATGAATTAGGAAAAGATATTGTATGTAGTGCGGTATCAAGTATTATGATTACTACTGTTAATGCTATTTCTAAATTTAATAAGAAGGCTATTTCTTATAAGAGAAGTAATGACACATCAATAATTAAAATTAATGAAAAAGATAATATTACTTTAAATTTAATTGATAATATGATGGAATTGTTAGTAGAATTAAGTAAGAAATATCCTAAAAATATTATAGTAAAGGAGAGATAAAAGTGAGATTAGAATTAAATATCCAATTATTTGCTCATAAAAAAGGACAAGGTTCTTCAACCAATGGACGTGATTCAGCAGGAAGAAGATTAGGTTCTAAAGCAAGTGATGGCGAAATGGTAAGTGCAGGAAGCATTCTTTATCGTCAAAGAGGAACAAAAGTTCACGCTGGTGCAAATGTTGGAAGAGGAAGCGATGATACTTTATTCGCAAAAGTAGATGGTATTGTTAAATTTGAAAGATTAGGAAAAGATAAAACTAAAGTAAGTGTTTATGCAAAATAGACACTTTTTCTTTTATCTTAAAAGTGATATTATATAACTAGTGAGGGATACTATGGAAAAGGTTTACGCTTGTATTGATTTAAAAAGTTTTTATGCGTCATGTGAATGCGTCGAACGTGGGATGGATCCCTTAAACGCTAATTTAGTGGTAGCTGATAGTGAAAGAACTGATAAAACCATATGTTTAGCCGTTAGTCCTACATTAAAACAGTATGGATTATCAGGAAGAAGTAGACTATATGAAGTAGTAGCAAAAATAAAAGAAGTAAATAATGAAAGAAGAAAAAATAATAATTATAAACCATTTCGTGATAAATCATATCTTGATTCGATAATAAAAAGTGATAAAGAAATAGAAGTAACTTATATTGTGGCAAAACCTAGAATGAAACTTTATATGGATTATTCTAATAAAATATATAATATTTATTTAAAATTTTTAAGTAGTGAGGATATTATTGTTTATTCTATTGATGAAATATTTTGTGATTTAACAAGTTATTTAAGTTTATATAAATTAACTAAAGAAGAATTAGTTACCAAAATGATTAAAGAAGTTTATGATGAAACAGGTATTACGGCTACCGCTGGTATAGGTACAAATCTTTATCTTGCTAAAATAGCAATGGATATAACGGCTAAAAAAATGAAGGCTAATTCATATGGGGTAAGACTGGCTTATTTAAATGAGGAAATATATAAAAAAACATTGTGGAGTCATAAGCCTCTTACCGATTTTTGGAGAGTTGGAAAAGGTATTAGTAAAAAACTTAATGATAATCATATGTATACCATGGGTGATATTGCCAGAATGTCTTTAACTAATGAAGATAAATTATTTAAATTATTTGGTGTTAATGCAGAACTTTTAATAGATCATGCTTGGGGTATTGAACCATGTACTATTAAAGATATAAAAAGTTACAAACCAAAACTTAATAGTATATCACGTGGACAAGTGTTAAGCATGCCATATGATAGTAAAAAAGCTAAACTAATAGTAAGAGAAATGACGGATTTATTAGTTTTAGATCTTGTAAAAAAGAATTTAATTACTAATAAAATATCACTATATATTGGATATGATGTTGATAATTTAAAAGGTGAATATAAGTATGATGGAGAGATTATTAAAGATTATTATGGACGAAGTGTTCCTAAGTATTCTGAAGGAAATAGTAATCTGGATTTTTATACATCATCTACAAAGATTATTATGGATCATATGATGTCTTTATATGATAGAATAATTAAATCTAAATTACTTATTAGAAGAATAACAATTGCTTTTAATGATATTATTCCTTTTAGTGATAATTATTTAAAAATTAATAAACAACTTGATTTATTTAGTAATAATGAAACTTGTGATAGTGAAGATTTAAAAGAAGAAAGAAATATGCAAAAAGCTATTATTAAGATTCAAGAAAAATATGGAAAGAATTCCATTTTAAAAGGTATGAATTATGAAGATGGAGCAACTACCATTGAAAGAAATAAAACCGTAGGAGGTCATAGAGGATAATGTATGATGATATAATTAATTTAAAAAGACCTATATCTTCTCATAAAAAAATGAGTATCACTGATAGGGCAGCTCAATTTTCATCATTTCAGGCTCTAACAGGTTATAGTGATTTAATAAATGAAAGTAAAAGACTTACTAATGAAAAATTAATTCTTAGTGAAGATGAAATAAATATTCTTAATAATAAATTAAATTATCTATTACAAAATATTCTTGATAAACCAAAAGTTAAAATAACTTATTTTGTTCAAGATTTAAAAAAAAGTGGAGGAAAGTATTTAGATTATTTTGGATATATCAAAAAAATAGATTATGTAAAAAGAATAATTATTATGGATAATCTTAAAATATCTCTTGATAATATTGTTGATGTCGATAGTGAAATATTGGTTGACAGGGACACTATTTAATGATATAATCAAGTAAAAATTGGGAGGTATTATGAGTGATTTTCTAAAAAAAGCCTATGAACTTGGAAGAGTTAAAGATTTATCTGAAGCCTTTAAGGAATATCCACCAGAAGAAGAATGGCATCATGGTGACATAGATTATTTTATTAATGATGAAAATGTAAGTTACGGTGATGAAATTTTAGTTGGTGATATTGTGTTTGTAAGAAAATATTATTATGAAAACGGTGATATTGTATATAAACATTTGTTTGTTATAATCGATAAAAATAATATGGCAGTACCAATTGAAAATTTTGGAATGCTTATCTCTTCGAAAATAGATAAAATTAAATACCCTTCAAATGTTTTTTTACCTAAAGATAATATTAATAATTTAAAAAAAGATAGTATTGTAAAGACAGATTACCTATATAAATTATTAGAAAAAGATATCGTTTTCAAACTAGGAAAAGTAGATAAAGAACAAGTTGATATGTATAAAAGTTTATTTTTACAAGATAAATAATTAAAACAACTTTAAAAAAGTTGTTTTTTGTTATATAATTATAAGTAGTTTGGAGGAATTATGGAAAAATATCAAATTTATAATATAAAAAATGTGGGAGAAAATGTTACTATTAATGGATGGGTATCTCGTGTTAGAAATTTAGGGGGACTTGTATTCATTGATTTAAGAAATAGATGTGGAATTATCCAGTTAGTAGTAAAACCTGATAATAAGTATTATGATCTTGCTAACTCTTTAAAGAGTGAATATGTTATTAAAGTATCTGGAGTAATTTCTGAAAGAGAAAGTAAAAATAGTAAATTATTAACAGGTGATATCGAGGTTAATGTTGATTATTTGGAACTTGTTAATACATCAAAAGAAATACCTTTTGTTATATCAGATGATACTACAGCTTTAGAAGATACAAGACTTAAATATCGTTATTTAGATTTAAGACGTGAATCACTAAGAAATAATTTAGTTATTAGAAATAATATTACTTTTAGTATTAGAAAGTTTTTAAATAATTTAGATTTTTTAGAAATAGAAACACCAGTATTATGTAAAAGTACTCCCGAAGGAGCAAGAGATTATTTAGTACCAAGTAGAATTAATAAAGGAAGTTTCTATGCTCTTCCTCAATCTCCTCAACTTTATAAACAATTATTAATGGTTGGAGGAATGGAAAGATATTTTCAAATAGCAAAATGTTTCCGTGATGAAGATTTAAGAAGTGATAGACAACCGGAATTTACTCAAGTTGATGTTGAAATGAGTTTTGTTGATGAAGATATGGTTATGGAACTTGGAGAAAAGTTAGTAGCTAATGTCTTTAAAGATGTCTTAGATATGGATATTAAACTTCCATTAATGAGAATGAAATATGATGATGCTATGAATAATTATGGTAGTGATAAACCAGATTTAAGATTTGGTATGGAAATAAAAGATATAGGAAGTATTTTTAAGAATACCGAATTTACTGTCTTTAAAAATGTTTTAGATAATAATGGGATTATTAACGCTATAGTAGTTAATAATGCTTCTGATAAATTCTCAAGAAAAGATATTGATAAGTTAACGGAATTTGTTAAAGGTTTTGGAGCTTCAGGACTAGCTTATCTTAAATTTCAAGAAGAAATAACGGGTTCTATTGTTAAGGTACTAAGTGAAGAAGAAATAAATAATTTAAAGAAAGAATTAAAAATTAGTAATAATGATTTAGTATTTATTATTTCTGGTAATAAAAAAATAGTTAAGCCATCCCTAGGAGCTTTAAGATGTAAATTAGCAAGAGATTTAGATTTAATAGATAAAGATGATTATAAATTATTATGGGTTACTGATTTTCCATCATTTGAGTGGAGTGATGAAGAACAAAGATTTATGGCATGTCATCATCCATTTACATCACCAAAAGATGAAGATGTTGATAAATTATTAACTGATAAAGAACATTGTTATAGTAAAGCTTATGATATTGTTATTAATGGTTATGAAGCTGGTGGTGGATCAATTAGAATTCATGATGAAAATGTTCAAAAGAAAATGTTTGAAGCTTTAGAGTTAACAGAAAAAGATATTGAAGAGAAATTTGGATGGTTTAATGAAGCGCTTAAATATGGTTGCCCTCCACATGGTGGTTTTGCATTAGGTCTTGATAGACTAACCATGCTTCTTGCTAAAACAGAAAATATCAGAGATGTTATTGCATTTCCTAAAACCAATAAAGCAACTGATATGATGTGTAATTGCCCAAGTGAGGTTGATGATAAACAATTAGAAGAACTTGGAATAAAGGTAAATAATGAATAATCAAGATGATTTTGATTTAGGAGCTTTCTTGTTTATCCAAGATACTCTGAATGAAATAGAAAAAGAAAATAATTCTTGTGATGAAACATTTGATTATGAAGAAGAGGATATAGATGATAACGATTAAATCAGAAAGAGAAATTGAACTTATGCGTCATGCAGGAATGCTTGTTTCCAAGATGCATCAGTTTATTAAACCTTATATTAAAGAAGGTATTACTACTAAAGAACTAGATAGACTTTGTGAGAAGTTTATAAGAGATAATGATGCTATTCCAACAGAAAAAGGATATTATGGTTATCCTGCTAGTATTTGTGCTAGTGTAAATGATACAGTGGTTCATGGAATACCAGATAATTATAAATTAAAAAATGGTGATATTATAACAATAGATGTTGTTATTGGTTATAAAGGATATCAGGGAGATGCTGCTTGGACTTATGCCGTTGGGGAAATAAGTGATGAAAATAAGTATTTAATGGAACATACCGAAAAAGCTTTGTATGAAGGGGTTAAAATGGTAAAACCAGGTAATACGATTGGAGATATTTCTCATGCTGTAGAAGTTTATGCAAAAGCACATAATCTAGGAATTGTAAGAGAACTTTCAGGTCATGGAATAGGTCGAGAAATGCATGAAGAACCAGATGTTTTAAATTTTGGAAAACCTGGTACTGGACCAAAACTTAAACCAGGAATGACTATTTGCATTGAACCAATGTTAACCTTTGGTGAACGTTATGTTTATGTTATGGATGATGAATGGACAATTAAAACTCAAGATGGCAGTATGGCAGCTCACTATGAACATACTATTTTAGTAACTGAAGATGGTTATGAAATATTAACTCCAAGATTAGATTAGTATTGATAAATAAAAAAAGATATGTTATATTAAAACTAAAGGAGAAGTTATGGAAAAAATATTAGATCATCCCTTAATTAAACATAAGATTTCAATATTAAGAGATGAAAAAACAAGTACCAAAGAATTTCGAGAACTAATTAGTGAAATATCAATGATTTTATGTTATGAAGCTTTATCAGATGCTAAAACTCATGATAAGAAAATTAAAACACCTATTAAAGAAACAACAGGAAAATTTATTGATGAAGATAATTATGCTTTTGTACCAATTTTAAGAGCTGGTATGGGAATGGTTGATGGAGTACTTCGGGTTATTCCAACTGCTAAAATAGGTCATATTGGTTTATATCGTAATGAAGAAACTTTAGAACCAGTTAAATATTATTGTAAATTACCTAAAAATATTAAAGATAAAGAAGTAATTCTTCTTGATCCGATGCTTGCAACAGGAGGTAGTGCTGTTAGTGCTATTTCTATGTTAAAGCAAGAAGGTGCAAAGAAAATTAAATTTTTATGTATTATAGCAGCACCAGAAGGTATCAAGAAAATCAAAGAAGTTCATCCAGATGTTGATATTTATTGTGCTAACTTGGATGAAGGATTAAATGATATTGGGTATATCTTTCCAGGACTTGGAGATGCTGGAGATAGGATATATGGAACAAAATAAAGAAAGGATGAAAAAATGAAGAATCTATTAAAAGAATTTGGCGACTTTATTAAAAGAGGTAATGTACTTGATTTAGCCGTTGCTGTAGTAATTGGTGGTGCATTTTCAGGTATCGTATCAAGTATTGTTGAATACTTAATTAACCCACTTATTGGAATGATTTGTGGTGGAATTGATCTTAGAACCTCTTTAAGAGTATCAGTTGGTGATGCAACATTCTATTTCGGTGCTGTTTTACAAGCAATTGTAGAATTCTTAATTATCGCTCTTGCAGTATTCTTTATAGTTAAATTAGTTAATAAACTAATGAACTTAAAAAAGAAACCAGAAGCTAAAGAAGAAGCACCAGCTAAATCAGATGAAGTTGTACTTCTTGAACAAATTAGAGATTTATTAAAGAAAAATAAATAGTCACTTAAAATAAAGTGGCTTTTTATTTATATATGCAAAGTCAATAAAAAAGTTACTATTTTTTAGATAGTAACTTTTTTTCCTTTTGAAGTTCATTATATAAAGAATCAATTAATTCTTTTTTAGTATCATCACTAATACCTTTCCATATAAGCGATAAGAATACTCCCATACCAGGAAGAGTTTCTTCATCTTCTTCTTTTACACATTCATTAATAGCATTATGTAAAGTATTTTTATCATCATCTTTAAAATTATTAATAATATAGTCTTTTATTTTAATATTTTCCATAAATTATCCTTTCAATAGTAGTTTGACACTTTTTTTAAAAAATATGTAAAATAAATTTTTTTTTTATAAAAATAATTTACAATATAAATATTTAGTGGTACTATTATAATGAAGTGTGGTACAAAGTGGGGGAAAGTGGTGATTATGATGTTATCCGGAGAATATCGACATGTACTAGATGAAAAGAAAAGATTAATAATACCAAGTAAGATTAGAAATGAAATGGGTAAAACAATGGTTATAACTCGTGGACTTGATGGTTGTTTATTTGGTTATAGTGAAGAAAATTGGAATAGTATTATGGAAAAGTTAAATACTTTACCATTTACTAAGAAAGATGCTCGTAACTTCACAAGATTTTTAACTAGTGGAGCCACTCTATTGGAATTTGATAAACAAGGAAGAATTGTTATTCCATCATATCTTTCTAATTACGCTACATTAAATAAAGAAATAGTTATAATTGGTGTAATTGGTCGAATTGAGATATGGTCTAAAGAAAAATGGGAAGAATTTATGAATAACAATATTGATAGTTTATCAGACATTTCCGAAAATCTATTTGATACAAGTATAAATTTGTAGGAGGAGTTATGCATTATACAGTAATGAAAAATGAATCTATCGAAGGTTTATGCTTGAAAGAAGATGGAATTTATGTAGACTGCACTTTAGGCTATGCCGGCGATAGTAAAGAAATATTAAGTCGTATTAAGAAGGGGTTCTTATTCGCCTTTGACCAAGATAGTGATGCAATTAAGTATTCAACTGATGTGTTAAAGCAAATTGGAAATAATTATGAGATCATTAAATCTAATTTTCTATATGCAAAAGAAGAATTAGAAAAAAGAAATATTAAGAAGGTAGATGGAATACTTTTCGACCTAGGCGTTAGTAGTCCGCAACTTGATAATGCTGAACGTGGTTTTTCGTATCATGTTGATGCACGACTTGATATGAGGATGGACAAAGATAATAAGTTATCTGCATATGAAGTTGTAAATAATTATAGTGAAAAAGATTTAGCAAGAATAATCTTTACTTATGGTGAAGAAAAATATGCAAAGTCTATAGCTCGTAATATTGTTAAGGCAAGAGAAAATAAAAATATTGAAACAACATATGAACTTGTTGATGTTATAAAAAGATCGATGCCTTATAAAGATACGTTAAATCATCATCCAGCAAGAAGGACATTTCAAGCTATTAGAATTGAAGTAAATCATGAACTAGATATACTTACTGATTCAATAAGAAAAGGTCTTGAGATGCTAAATATTGGTGGAAGAATGGTTGTTATAAGTTTTCATTCATTAGAAGATAATATTGTAAAAAAAGTTTTTAATGAATATAGTAAAGAAAGTAATTTTGTTAAAGGTCTTCCAAATATTCCCGAAGAATATTTACCAGATTTTAAAATAATTAACAAAAAACCTATAACACCAACTTCTAATGAGTTAAATGAAAATAATAGGAGTCGTTCTGCCAAACTAAGAATAATTGAAAGAATAAAATAGAAAGGAGTTTATATTATGAAAAAAAGAAAAAAGAAAAAAATTAAAATATCTAAATTTGAAAAAATATTATATGTTTTAGCTATAGCTTTTCTTTTTCTAGCTCCAATTTCTATTGTATTTACTAAATCAACTTTATCAGAGATAAATTTTAAAGTTGAAAAAATGAAAAAAGAGATTAAAACTCAAGAAAAGAAAAATGAATCCTTAGAGATGAAAATAAATGAGTTAGCATCTCTTGATAATATTAAAGATGTTATAGTTAAAGAAGGTTTAACTTATAACAATGATAATATTAAAAATATCGATTAAAGGTGTAGAAATACATCTTTTTTCTTGCTATAATAATTAATAGAAGGTAGTTATGAAAAAGAAGATTATTTTATTGATATTATTTATTATAGTTATTATTTTATTGGCTTATTTAATGTATCGCTTGAATTTTATTAAACATGCAATGTATACTAATGAAGATTTTAATATCAAAAAATATACAAGTTTAATAGATAAAGATAATGATGGTATTGATGATCAAACAGATATTTTAGAAAATGTTAGAAAATATATTGATACTAATCCTCAATATCAAAGTAAATATTATGATGGAGGGTATCCCACTGATAATTATGGAGTTTGTACTGATGTAGTTGCTTTTGGTTTACTTGGATCAGGTTATGATTTAAAAGAATTAGTATATAATGATATAAAAAATAATCGTGATAAATATGATATTGAGATTATTGATAAAAACATTGATTTTCGAAGAGTTAAAAACTTAAAGATATATTTTAATCACCATGCCATAAAACTTACTAATGATATTAGAGATATTAATAATTGGCAAGGTGGTGATATTGTTATTTTTGATAATCATATTGGTATAGTTAGTGATATGCGAAATAAAAATGGTATACCATTTATTATTCATCATGCTAATCCTTATCAAAATTATTATGAAGAAGATATTTTAGAGTATCGAAATGATTTATATGGACACTTTAGGATAAGTTAAGTTTTACTTGATAATATCCTTTTTATTTTATATAATAGTGCATGGAGTGATTTATGATAAGTGTTAATGATGTAAGTTTATCTTTTGGTAAAAGAGTATTATTTGAGTCAGTTAATTTAAAATTTACTAATGGTAATTGTTATGGTGTAATAGGAGCTAACGGAAGTGGTAAAACAACTTTTTTAAAATTATTAAAGGGAGAAATTGATACAACAAAAGGAACAATTACTATTGATAAAAATGATAGATTATCTTATTTGGAACAGGATCATTATAAATATGATAATGAGAAAGTGTTAGACGTTGTTATTCGTGGTAATGAAAGACTATATGAAATCATGAAGTTAAAAGAAGAATTATATAATAAACCTGATTTTACTGATGCTGATGGAATAACTCTTGGAAACTTGGAAGCCGAATTTTCTGAAATGAATGGTTGGGCAGCGGAAAGTGATGCTGGAGAACTTTTAAGTAACTTAGGTGTTGATATAATGTATCATGACATGTTAATGAAAGAATTACAAGATAACTTAAAAGTTAAAGTACTTCTTGCTAAAGCATTGTTTGGAAATCCAGATATTTTGTTACTTGATGAACCTACCAATAACCTTGATGATGAAGCGATCAATTGGTTAGAAGAATATTTAATTAACTTTAATAATACGATTATTGTTGTATCACATGATAGATATTTCTTAAATAAAGTATGTACCCATATCATTGATATTGATTATAGTAAAATTACATTATTTGTAGGTAACTATGATTTTTGGTATTCATCAAGTGAACTTATAAAAAAACAAATGAAAGAATCAAATGCTAAAAAAGA
The DNA here is from genome assembly GCA_947165365.1 of uncultured Clostridia bacterium. Taxonomy (GTDB): domain Bacteria; phylum Bacillota_I; class Bacilli_A; order RF39; family UBA660; genus RUG12783. The sequence goes on from CAMVAF010000035.1 coordinate 11,041, forward strand.
AGATAAAATTAAAGAATTAAAAGATTTTATTGCAAGGTTTTCTGCTAATGCTAGTAAAAGTCGTCAAGCAACCTCTAGAAAGAAGATATTAGAAAAAATAGAACTTGATGAGATTATTCCATCATCTAGAAAATATCCTTTTATTGATTTTAAAATAGAAAATATGCATGGTAAAGATATTTTAAGTATTAAAGATTTAATTATTGAAATTGATGGTAAAAGAATACTTGATAAAGTAAGTTTTACAGTTATGAAGGATGATAAGATTGCTTTTGTAGGAACTAATAATTTGGCTAAAACAACTCTTTTTAATGTTATTATGAAAGAGATACCTTATCATAAAGGAGAAGTGCTACTTGGGAAAACAATAAAACCAAGTTATTTTCCTATTGATAATACTAATTATTTTGAAAATGATTTAGATATTATGGGATTCCTATCACAATATGGTTATTCAAATGATCCACAGGCATTAAGAGGTTTCTTAGGTAGAATGTTATTTACAGAAGATGAAGTATTTAAAAAAGTTAAAGTATTATCAGGTGGTGAGAAGGCAAGAATAATGTTATCTAAAATGATGCTTGAAAACCCTAATTTCTTAATTTTTGATGAGGTAACAAACCACCTTGATATGGAAACTATTACTGCTGTTAATAAAGCTATGCAAAACTTTAAAGGAGAAATATTATTTGCAAGTAGGGATCATGAACTTGTTAGTACTGTAGCTAATAGAATTATTGAAATCGATGATTTTGGTAAAATAAAAGACTATCGTATGAGCTATGATGAATATTTAGAAAAGAAGTTTACAAAATAAAATTATTTTATTATAATATACATAGTGGATGGTGATAGATAACATGTCAATTTCTCTTATAAATACTAAAAATATTAAGCACAAGAAACTACTTAAGGCACATAGGAATAATATTACAATTTCAGATAAAAATTTATTAGATAAGTATACATATTTTGAGGATTCTAAGGTAGATGAAAGTAGGACTTTATTATTTGAAATAGAAAATAAACCTAAAAATTATAAAAGATATTCAAGAGGAGAAATAGTTAGAGTTAAATTTGGCGTTAATATTGGAAGTGAGTTTTCTGGTGATCATTTTGCAATTGTTATATCAAAACAAGATACAATGAAAAATTCCACTTTACATGTTATTCCAATTACTTCAAAAAAACATAAAAAATCATTAGAAATTGGACCAATTTTGTTTAATCAAAATGAAATTGATAAGCTTAATAAAATGTTGAATCATGAAAAAAGTTTAAAATCACAAAAAGAAATAAGTAATGTAATAAATTATTATTTAAATAGAAAAAATGTTATTTCATATGCATGTGTTGATCACCTGAAAACGGTCAGTAAGTTGTCGGTTTCAAAAACACTTTTTAAACAATATGATTATTTACCAAATATTAAATGTTCTGATGAAATAATGACAAAAATATATCAAAAAATAATTGATGAGTATATATAAAGTATAAATAATACTTGACTAACATATAATAAATGTGATAGTATATAAGTACAGGAGCAGAAATGCTTTCGATTGTACAATGTCTCATGACATTATACTAATGACAGGTGTCTTCGGACATTTGATGAGAGTTAGTCTATCTAACTCTTTTTTTAATTAAAGACGTAAGAGGTAAAAAAATGAAAAAAGGAAAAATAATAATTATTGGGGTTATTTTGGGAATATTATCAGGAGTTTTTGGATATTTTGGGACTTTTTATTTAGATAAATTAAGAAAAGGTGGAGAAGTAAATGTTTCGGTAACTTATGAGGACGTGGAAGAATTTACTTTAGAAAATAATAAAAAATTAGATAAAGATGATGCATTAAAAGAATGGCCTTATATTTTTCATATGGAAAATAGTGGTAAAGCAAAAGGATTATATCAAATAAAAATTATTGATTTTGATGAAAACACTATTAAAAAGGAAGACTTATCCTTTGTGTTTATGATAAATGATAAGGAAATAAAATCAGGTAAATTAAATGATTTATCCAAAGATATTTTATATAATGGTGAAATAGATGGTAATACAAAACAAGATTTTAAATTATATATTTGGTCTAATAAAGATTATCAAGAAGAAGATATTTTTAAATATAAATTAGATATTCAAGTTATTAAAACGGGAGGACCAGGATTTTAGGAGGAAGTATGAATGGAACTAAATTAAATGAAATTATTAAAAATAAAAAAATTGTTATTCCTTTATATTTCTTAAGAATGTGTAATGACTTTGATTTAAATAAGAATGAATTATTATTACTTTTGTATTTATATGATATGAATGATTCACCATTTGATCCTAGTAAAATAGCAAATGATTTGTCAAGAGATATGTTATCTATTATGAATGATATATCAACTTTATCTGATAAAGATTTAATATCAGTTTCTGCTAAAAAAAATGATAAAGGTATTATAGAAGAAGTTATTAATCTTGATAACTTATATGATAAAATAACTCTAAAATTGATGGAAGAATTAAATACTCATGAAAAAGTAAGTGAAAATATTCATGAGATTATTGAACTTGAATTTAATAGAAAATTAACACCTCTTGAACATGAAGTTATTGATGATTGGGAAAAAAATAATTATGATAAATTAGTTGTTAAAGAAGCTGTTAAAGAGGCAAGTATTAACGGTGTTAATAATTTAAGATATATTGATAAAATACTTTATGATTGGTATAAGAAAGGTATTAGAAATGTATCTGATATTAAGAAAATAAAAGAAAGTGACACAAGTGATACCGAAAGTGTATATGTTATGGATGATTGGTTAAATATGGATGATGAAGATGAAATATAATGAGGTATTACAATATTTAGATGAAATTATACCTAACCCTAAATGCGAATTAAATTATTTTAATGATTATAGTTTATTAATAGCGATAATGTTATCTGCTCAAACAAAAGATAGTAGGGTAAATGAAGTAACTAAAGTGTTATTTGATAAATATAAAACTTTAGAAGAACTAAAAAATGCCAATTATAGTGATTTAAAAGATATCATTATGCCTTTAGGTAATTACACTAAAAAAGCCTTTAATGTTATAGAAATTGCTAGAAGAATTTGTGATGAATTTAATGGTGTTGTACCAATAGATAGAGAGATATTAGAAACATTTCCAGGAATTGGAAGAAAAACAGTTAATGTATTCTATGTAGAATATTTGAATATTCCAGCAATGCCAGTTGATACTCATGTAGAAAGAGTAAGTAAAAGATTAGGATTAGTTAAAGGGAATGCTAGTGTTTTAGAAATAGAAAAAGTATTATCTAAGAATATCAAAAAAGAAGAATTAGGAAGAAGGCATATGCAACTGGTATTATTTGGAAGATATTATTGTACTTCTAAAAAACCACTTTGTGATAATTGTAAATTATGTGATATTTGTAAGTATAAATAGGAGGGTTTATGGACTATAAAAAAGAATTAATTAAAAGAGTTATATTTATTATGGAAAATTCGATGTATTTAATAGAACCACAAAATACGTTAAATTTATTAAATTTATACTTAGAATTAGAAAAAAATAATAAAGATTTGTTACAAGATTTGGAAGTGCTTTTATTAAGTGATGATGATATTTCAAATAATAATTTATATCAAGAAGTAAAGAAAAGAAAAAATAATGAAGAATATTTATTAAAATTAAAAGAAAATAAAAATAATATTATTGATCCTTTTACTCTTTTATCATTAGTTAGAAAATATGTTATAAGAGAAAATATAGGAAATAAGGAAATATTAAAAAAAATAGATACATTAGATGAATATTTTAGAATAATTAGATATAAAAATAATAAATATACTTATATAAGTGGTGCTAACTTAGAACCAAATGATATTAAAAACCATATTGAAATAAAAAGTGGAGTTATACGTAATGGTGTAAAAAAAGAAGATAAAATTAATTATTCTAAAATATATCATTATGATTTTATAAATTATATATCTAATATAGATAATCATCATAAAGATAACTTATCAATATTAACAGAAGAAGAAAAACAAAAAATATATTTATTATTTCATGATGAAATACCTTGGAATACAAAAGAAGTTTGTACCAAAAGTAATTTATTTTTTAGTGAAAATTACTGTAATCAGGAGTTTTATTTAAATGAAGATGATATATTTTATTACCATGATAATTATTATATGATGTGCCCTAATTGTTATAATATAGTCATTGTTGATAGTAATAAATTAAGTAATAGTATTAAACAAAAAATTAGAAAAAGAAATAATCAAGATAGTTACTATTTAAGAAATGTTTTATATAAAAGAGAATATTTAATTAATGAAAAAAAGAAAATATTAATGAAAAAGTAGTTGAAAAAAACTGCTTTTTTTGATATCATTATGTTGATAGTAGGAGCATAGATATGGATGAAATGTTTGAACCAGTAAAAAAAGAAAGATTAGATAAATCATTCTTTAAAGGGTTTATATTTATATTTGTATTAGGAGTATTTTTAGTAGTAGGAACAAGTTATAGTTTAGAGTTTTTTAGAGCAAATAAAAATGTTG
>CAMVAF010000036.1 GCA_947165365.1 uncultured Clostridia bacterium
CAATAACAAATGAAGGTGCAACATTTATTTTGAAAAATCATACTGATGATGAATATTGGTATGGACCTGAATATCATATTGAGAAAAAAGAAGATGGTAAATGGAAAGAAATTGATACATTGACAGGAGATCCATTAACATGGAATGCCATTGCTTACACATTAAAAGCTAATGAAGAAAAAGAACTATATATAGATTGGTCTATTGGTTATGGTGAATTAGAAAGTGGCGAATATAGATTAATAAAAAATACTTTTAGAGAAAAAGATAGACCTATTGACGAATCTAAAAAACTAAATTTATATGCTGAATTTAAAATACCAGTTAATGTTGTAGCAGGAACGGGAAATACAATCAAAGTTAAAAAGACAACACTTCAAAATACAAATAAATTTAATGAATATTTAAAAAAAGATGGAATAACAATATATTTTGCAAGTAATATTGAAGAAGTATATTTAAACTTATTCTATCGTGATATTTCTAACATGACATTAAAGTATTATATTGAAAACATTAATGAGCCAATTAAAGATGCCATTAAAGACATAACACAATATTTAAACAGAGAAGGAATATATAAAGATGGTGGATCTGCGGTTTATAGATCTAAAGAATATGATATTACACTAGTTAAATGTAATAATATGTCTGGAAATAAAGATGTTTATATTGGGGATTATAATATGAATACCGATGGTATTACAATGTGTAGTAGGTAAATATATGAAGAAGAATACTATAATTGGAATTTTATTATTAATTGTAGTCCTATTAACTGGTTGTAATAATAAAAATGAAATGTTTAAAATATCAGATTTAGATAAATACAAGAATATAAGTATAAGTGAAATCAAATCTATTGAAGTAGAGTATATAACTTTAATGCCTGACAAATTAGTTATTGATGAACAAGATAAAGTGCAAAATATTTATGAAACATTAGGTAATGTTGAACTTGGTAAAGTATCAAATATGAGAACTGAAGATGCTGGAATGAAAATAGTAGTTATTGCTGATGAAAAAAAAGAACAATATTACTTTGAATTAAATAATTATGTAATGAATAATAATACACAATATGAAACTAAAAACTTAGATAAATTAAAAAAATTAATTCAAGATGTATCCAATACTAAAATTTTGTTAAAACTACAACATTTTGATTTGAAATTAGAACAAACTGAAGAAGATATTGAGTATGAAAATAGTATGGTAATTAAAAATGAAAGTGTTAATATATCAGGCATTAAATTTGAAAACATAGACAGTGGTATGCTTAGCGATTATGGGAAAAAATATAAAAAAGTTATTGAATTTATTCAAAAGAAATATTCTAAATTTGATCCAACTAAATGGAATATAATTGTAAACATGTTTGCTGTTAATGATGGTAATGGAATAATTAAGTTTAATTATCAAATAAAAGATATAATTGATACAAACAAATCAATAGTTTTAACTATTAGTAATAATGTAATTAATAGAGTATCTTTTATTAATATGGATTTTGAAGTAGATGAAGAAAAATTGGTTAAATTAGTTAATGATTTTAAAAATAGTACTATTCAAGAAAAAAAAGAATTTGCTTCTAATGAAGAATTTTTGAAAGATGATATAACTTATTCATATAGATATAATACTGACGAATTAAGATATACTTATCAATTATTCTTTTATGTGCAACATGGTGATGATCCTGAAAATAAAGTTGTTAATAATGAATATGGAACAGAATATGTTATAAATAAAAACAAGTATTTATATAATACATAATTAAATTAGGTAAAAATAAAATTGTAGGAGGGTTATATGACGAAGAAAAAAATAATTCTTATTATACTAGCAGTAGCTTTAATAATATTACTAGTTCCATATCGAAAAGATATGTTATGGGATGGTGGAAGTGTTGAATACAAATCAGTTTTATGCAAATATACTAAAGTCCATAAATTAGCAGATAGTGGTGGATATAATGAAGGTTTAAAAATAGAATTTTTTGGATTAAAAGTATTTGATAATACAAAATATTACCAAGCTTCAATATTGTATACTTGTGATACCCATCCAAATGGTGTAAACGATATAATAACCAAATTTTTTGCAGGTAATACAAATAATGCATCTAATATGGCATATTGGCATGTTGATGAAACAAATAGCAAAGTAATTGTTGGAATGATTGATATAAGCAAGGAAAAACAAGAAGAATTTATTAATACAGTTTTTGATAGTTGTGGAACAGCATATGTAAAACTAATTAAAGATAAAAAAATGATCGAATTTAAAGAATCAAAAGGTATTTTTACCGGTGAAATAATTGAATTTAAAAATGATTCCATGCTAGTAAAAATACTAAGCGAAGAAGTAGGATTAATAGGTAGTGATAAAGTTTATGTAGAGGGCAAAGGTATTAATAACTATAAAGTAGGAAATAAAGTTAGGATTACATATAATGGTCAAATACTAACGTCATATCCACCACAAGTAGGTGGATCTAAAATTGAACTTATTAAGTAATTATAGAGAAGATGAAAATTCTTCTTTTTTTTGTGATATAATATAGTTGTTTTTGGGAGGTGTTGTATGATAAGTCTTTCTGAAAAAAATCCGGAATTATTAAAAGAATGGGATTATAAGAAAAATAAATTGGTTCCAGAGAAAGTATCATATGGTACTGGTGAGAAAGCATGGTGGATTTGTCCAAAAGGGCATAGTTATTATTCGAGCATATATGGCAGAAGAAAAGGTTCTTCATGTCCGTATTGTAGCAACAACAGGGTATTAAGAGGTTTTAATGACTTAGAAACAACTAATCCGGAGATTTTAAAATTTTGGAATTATGAAAAAAATGAAAATAATTATCCTCAAAATTATACGCATGGTTCAACAAAAAAAGTGTGGTGGAAATGTGATAAAGGTCATGAATGGCAAGCAACTATTTCATCTGTATCTAATGGAAATAGATGTCCATATTGTGCAAATCAGAAATTACTTAAAGGATTCAACGATTTAGCTTCAAGATATCCTGAATTGTTGGAATATTGGGATTATGAAAAAAATAAAGTTAAACCAGATGAGATTTTTTCTAAATCTCCTCAATCATTCTGGTGGAAATGTGATAAAGGTCATAGTTATAAACAATCTTTAAATGTAAAAACAAGAGGCAATATATTTAGTTGTCCAATTTGTAGTAAATATCAAAGAATATCAATTCCAGAAAAAATAATATACTTTTATGTTAGCAAAGTATTTGATGATGTTATTGAAAATTATAAAAACGATTGGCTTGGTAAAAAAGAAATTGATATATTTATTCCAAAATTGAACATTGGGATTGAATATGATGGATTTAGATATCATAAAAATATTGATGAAGATAAACAAAAGGATTTATTGTGCAATGAGCATAACACAAAATTAATTAGAATTAGAGAAAAAAGTTGTCCTAATTATAAATCATGTTCTATCAAAATATTTACTGAAAAAGATTATTCTCAGGAATTTACATATTTAGAATCTGCACTATTGAGACTTGCAGAAATTTTAGAAGTTAATATTGATGTTAATATTGAAAGAGATATATCTAATGTATTAAAAATTGTTAATATAGGAAATAAGGATAACTGCTTAGCTATTACTAATCCAGAAGTGTTAGACGAGTGGGATTATGAAAAGAACGAAGACATGAGATTAACACCATATAATATTACTAATGGAACAAATATAAAAGCATGGTGGAAATGTAAAAATGGTCATAGTTATAAATCGGCAATTGGAATTAAGATAGGTCAGAATACAGGATGTCCTTATTGCAGTGGTAGAAAAATATTAAAAGGATTTAATGATCTAGCATCAAATTGTCCAGAATTGCTAAAAGAATGGGATTATGAAAAAAATAAAGTTAAACCAGATGAAATATCAAAATGGTCATTAAAAAAAGTGTGGTGGATTTGTTCGAAAGGTCATTCATACCAAGCATCAATAAACAGTAGGCTTGCTAGATGTGGATGCCCTTATTGTTCAGGCCATAGAGTTATGAAAGGATTTAACGATATAGCTACGACCAATCCAGAGTTGATAAAAGAATGGGATTATGAAAAGAATGATAAATTAGGTTATTATATATTTAATTATACAAAAGGTAATGCAACTAAAGTGTGGTGGATTTGTTCGAAAGGTCATTCATACCAAGCATCAATTAATTGTCGAACTTCTCCTAGAAAACACAATTGTCCTTATTGCTCTGGAAAGAAAGTTCTCAAAGGATTTAATGATTTAGAAACAACTAATCCGGAGATTTTAAAATTTTGGAATTATGAAAAAAATGATAAAATAGGATTGTTTCCATATAATTTTTCTAAAGGAAGTCAAAAAAAAGTGTGGTGGAAATGTGAAAAAGGTCATGAATGGGAATCTAATATATGTCATATAATTGATGGAAATAGATGTCCATATTGTTCTGGAAATAAAATTTTAATTGGCTTTAATGATTTAGCGACAACGCATCCTGAAATATTGAAACAATGGAATTATGAAAAAAACAGAGAAATGGGTATTACACCAAATAATGTTAGCAAAAGCTATAGCAAAAAGGTGTGGTGGATTTGTCCTAATGGACATTCTTATCTTAGAGAAATATATAATCAAAGAAATGGATATGGTAAGTGTCCAGTTTGTAAAAAAAACAAGACTAACTTATAACATAAGAAGATAAGAAATATATCTTCCTTTTTCGTGATATAATAGTTAGACAAAGGGAGGTGTAATATGAGATTATCTTTAGATAAACATAGCCCACATTTATTAAAAGAACTTGATTCTGAAAAGAATGGTAGTTTTAATCCATCAAGTATTGGTTATAGTTCTACTAAAAAAGTATGGTGGAAATGTAATAAAGGACATTCATATTACACATCCATTGGTTCAAGAACGAGGGACAATGGAACTGGTTGTCCATATTGTTCTAATCAAAAAGTGCTTAAAGGATTTAATGATTTAAAAACAAAAAGACCAGATATTGCAAAAGAATGGGATTACGAAAAAAACTATCCGTTAAAACCTTCTGAAATATTGCCTGGAACACAAAAAAAATATTGGTGGATATGTCCCAAAAATCATTCATATTATTCAGATGTTAATAATAGAGTTAGGGTAAATGCTGGCTGCCCTTATTGTTCTAATAAAGCTGTATTAAAAGGTTATAATGATTTAGCTACTACGAATCCAGAATTATTGAAAAAATGGAATTATGAAAAGAATAATAAATTAGGTTATTATCCAACTGATTTTACTAATGTAAGTGGTAAAAAGGTATGGTGGAAATGTGATAAAGGACATAGTTGGGAATCAACTATTGCACATATAGCTTATGGTAGAGGTTGCCCAATTTGCAATACGGGAAAGCAAACATCTTTTCCAGAACAAGCAATTTATTATTATATTTCTAAAATTGATAACACATGTATTAGTAGGTATAAAATTAATGGTAGAAATGAGTTAGATATATTTTTACCTAATTTAAATGTTGGAATTGAATACGATGGTTATAGATGGCATAGAGGTGAAGATAAAGAATACAATGATTATTCTAAAACAAGTTATTGGATAAATCATGGTGTTAAAATAATAAGAATTAAAGAACAAAACAAGAGAAATTCTTATATAGAGAATGGTGATTGGTTGTTTTTAAATGATAAAGAGTACTATTTGAATGATGAGGATTTTGCTGCTTTATCTGATGTTATTTCAGATATCATAAAAAAACTATATGGAATTAATCAAAAGATAGATATAGAAAAAGACAGAAATGAAATATATAACAATTATTTATTTAAAGAAATAAATAATAGCATGGTAAATAATTCTAAGATAATGAAATATTTTGATTATGAAAAAAATCTTAATGTTAAGCCAGAATACATAACTAGAAGTAGTGGGAAAATACTATGGTGGAAATGTGATAAAGGACATTCATTTCAAGCAAGTGTTCATGCTATGGATCATGGTGTTATATGCTTAGAATGTAAAAAGGAATTATTCAAGAAAAATGGATTAATTCCAATTGATGATCATTATGCTAAAACACTTAAATATTCAGATAGTATTAAAAGTTTATTATTTGAATATCCAGAAATTGCAAAAGAATGGGATTATGAAAAGAATTATCCTTTAAGACCAGAGAATATTGTTACTCAATCAACTAATAAGATTTGGTGGAAATGTAAAAATGGTCATAGTTGGGAAGCAACAGCTATTAGCAGGGTAAAAGGTTCCAATTGTCCTATATGCAAATTAAAAAATAGAAAATGAAAAAAGTATATGGAAGGTATAATAAATATCTTCTTTTTTTGTTATTTCGATATATTTCGACAAAAATCGACAAACAAAAGTGATATAATTTACTCATCCAAAGGGGGAATTGGAATGAGATTGACTGATAAACAGTTAAAAAGATTTACAGAAGTATTTGAAATCAAAGCAAAGTCTATTATTATGATAGATAAAGGAAGAAAAGTAACAATTGCAATTAATGGTGTAAGAATATTTGATGTAAAAAAGGAACTCGTGCAAGAGTTCCTTTAATCTTATTTTATATTTTTCTTATTTGTTCTTCCGACTATGTAATCCATTGAAATATTATATTTTTTACAAATAGAATAAATAGTAAGTGTATTTATTAAATATTTGCCTTTTTCATAAGAACTATATGTTGATTGTGAAATACCACATTCTTTGGCAAGTATTGATTGTGTAATATTTAACTCATTTCGTAATTCTTTTAGTTTTTTACCTATTTTATCTTTATTGGTTTTAATTTTGTCATATTTAATATTTCTACGAATAAAACCAACTACATAATCTAATGAATAATCATATAAATTACAAAATTTTATTAGTTTGCTAAATGGCATTGAATCATGTCCGTTTTCCCATCCTGAAACTGTATTTTTCGTAACACCAAAAACAAAACCAAGTTCTTTCTGTGTCATTTCAAGTTCTTCTCTACAATCTTTTATATTATTATCTATCATATATATACCACCAATAATAATTTTGACATTTATTAAAAAAATATCAGTAAAAGTGTGGGTGTATCGTTTAAAGTGTGCTATAATTAATTTTGTGAGGAACTTATTATGAGTAGTAAGAAAATAATTGAAAAATATAAGGCAAATATTCATTTGAATTCATTATATGATATTTTAATTTCTTTACAAAGCAATGGAAAGTATTGGTATCCAGAGGATATAAATAAAGATATTGATAAGCTAATTTATAAAATTAACAAATATATTTATCATAATCATAAAGGATATGATGTTATTAATGAAACATGGTATTCTGAATTTACTTTTAGAAAAGATAATTAATTGCATTTGTATATGAGATTTGATATAATTATTTTAGGATAATTTTATTAGATAAATGGAGTAATAGTATGGGATGGAGATTAAGAAAAAGTATTAATTTGCCGTTAGGTTTTCGCATCAATTTGAGCAAAAGTGGAATAGGTTATAGTTGGGGATTTCCTGGTTATAGGAAAACAAAATTAGTTAATGGAGGGAATAGGACTACATATTCTTTGCCTGGCACAGGTATATCTTATGTTGAACAAAATGGGAGTCATTCAGGTAGAACACAGTCTAATAACTTAATACTTGGTGAAACTGAATCATATGATAACATACCAATTGCTGAAATAGAAAAAAATGATATAATTTTGAAAGAAATAAATAGAATAATAACAATTAATTGGATAGCTAATACACTTATTATTTTTGGAATTTTATCTTTTTATAATTTGCTTTTCCTAATATGTCTATTAATTGCAATAATTATTAAGATAATTATTGCTACGAAGATGAAAGTGTCTTTATATTATGAATTTGATGAAGAAACAAAAAAAATGTATCATTCGTTGAAAGAAAGTTTAATAATTCTTTCAAATAATGACAAACTATGGCGAATTAGTTCGAGTGTATCAGTATATAATACCAAGTATAATGCTGGTGCAGGAAATAATGTAGATAGGAAAAATGCAACCATAACTGATAAATTGCCATGGTTTATAAAAACGAATATCGATATTTATGGTATATATATGGGGACTCAAAAAATGTTTTTTACACCAGATAGAATTATTATTTTTAAAAGATATGGAAAAGCATTTGGTTGTAAGTATAATGATATGCATATAAATGTTGAAAATACTGAGTTTATAGAGAGTTTAAGAGTGTACTCTGATTCTGAAGTTGTTAGTACTACTTGGCAATATGCTAATGTTGATGGAGGTCGCGATTTGAGATTCTCAAATAATAGACAAATTCCAGTATGTAGATATGGAATATTAAAACTTTCATCACCAAATGGTATAAATACTCAAATTTTGTATTCCAACAGATTTTTAGGTCAATCCATAGCGGATCATCTAACGAAATTTGTTTCTCTATTTAATAAAATACTGAGTGACACCAAAATGAAAGAATTAAAAAAAGTTGAAGGTGAGAAAGTTACAACACAATCGAAATTAGAGAATAAAAAATGTGATAAGATATTAATAAGTGATGCAGATGAAAAAATTCCAGTAAAAGAAAAAAAATCAAATCCCATTACTGAAAATAAAAATTACAAATTACCTCCTATTAGTACATTAGATGAAGAATCAAATAGTATGATTACATACATAGATAAAATAAAAAAAGATAAGAATGTTTTAATACCAATTGGTATGAGTAAGGATAAAGAAATCATAGAAAGTCTTAACAATATGCCTAATTTGTTAGTTGGTGGAACAGTTATGTCAGGAAAGACTTCATACATAAATTCAATTATTGGTAGTATTTTATTAACAAAGAAACCAAATGAAGTTAAATTTATAGTATATGATTCTAAGCGAATTGAATACTCATATTTCAATGGATTACCTCATTTATTATGTCCTGTATTAACCGATATAGAAAAAGCCAAACTTACTTTGAAAATGTTAGAAATTGAAATGAAATGTAGATATGACATAATTGGTGGAAGACATGCTAAGAACATTGATGTCTATAACGAAATTGCTGACAAAGAAAATATTGGAAAAAACGAAGAAGAAAAGACAGTTAGATTTCCATATATAATAGTTATTATCGATGATTATAACAGTTTGAATAGCAATGATGAAATTAATGATACTATTGATAATATTACTGGAAAAGGATGGAATGTTGGTATATATATGATACTTGCATCAAATCATCCTTCCGCAAGAGTAATTCCTACTATATCAAAATCTAATTTTCCTGCTAGGTTAAGTTTTAGAGTTGCGAGTATACAAAGTTCACAAGCAATTATAGGCGATTCTGGAGCTGAAAAATTAAGTGGATATGGTGTTGCATTATATACATCTAAATTAACTGAAAAGATAACTCGTATAGATGTTCCGTACATATCAGAATTGAGTATGCAGAAAATTATAGAACATTGTATAAAGGAACAACCAGCACAATATTCTGATTTATATTTAAATTTATTAAATAATTCAAGTATAATTAATCAAGTTCAAAATGAGGACTATGAATATGAAGAACCATTATATAATGATATTGTTGAATTTGTTGTATCAACTGGTAAAGCATCCGCATCATTATTACAAAGAAGATTTAAATTTGGATATAGTCGCGCAGCCAAAGCAATTGATTTGTTAGAAGATAGAGGTATTATTGGACCTATGAACGGAAGTAAACCAAGAGAGGTATTAATAAAACAAAACAATGATGATGAAAGCGATGGTGAATTATAGTGTCAAAAGATAAACAGAATGAGAATGATGGATACATTTATGCAAATACCAAATGTATTAAGTGTGATTCTAATAATGTATATTATAATATTAATGATGAAAAAGATTACTATATTTGTCATGATTGCGGAGCAGAATTTAATGATAATAAAAGGTTAGGTAAAAGTTTTAGTAATGCTTTTCAACTTAGTCTTACAGGAAAAGCATTAAAAGTAGCCATATTTTTAATCGTCTTTTTAGTAGTAATAGGATTTTTTGTTCCACGATATATAAGACAAAAGGTTGCAGAGGATAATGTCGAAAAGATGAGCTGTGTTGGTTTGTCAACGATGAGTTTTTCACAAATAAAAAAAGATGCAAATAATAATCTTGAAAAGGCTAGAAAAAAATATGTAGATAATTCATATACATTTACAGCTGTAATAGAAAGAATTGATGGCAGAGAAATAGTTACCCCAATAGAAAAAGGTGACTATTCTGGATCTTATATAACAGTTAATAAAACTGAATTAGAAAGATTATCTAAATACAAAAAAGGTGATAAGATAACTATTTGTGGAACAGTAAAAGAAATAAGTTTGTATCACAAGGTTTATGTTAAAAACGCTACAATAATAAAATGATATTCGAGCAGATTTATTTAAGAAGATAAATAAAATCTTCTTTTTTTGTGATTTTTTATGAAGTATAATAGTTATTATAGTGAAAGCTTTCAAATGGAGATGATTTTTTGGAAAAACAATTTATAAGAATATTTAACTTATTTAAAAACGATGTATATAGATTGTCATATAGTTATACAAAAAACATTTCTGATTCAGATGATATTACACAAAATGTTTTTGTAAAATTATATAAGCATAATGAAGTGTTAGAACTTGATGATATAAGTATAAAAAAATGGCTTTTTAAGGTAACTATTAATGAATGTAAATCACTATTATTATCATCATGGAAAAAGAAAATAATACCATTCACTGAAAAGGAAGAAAATACTTTATATGTAAAGGTTAATGATAATAGTATATTAGATCAAGTTATGCAATTACCTAAAAAATATAGATTGGTAATTTTCTTGTATTATTATGAGAATTATAATACAAAAGAAATATCAGAAATATTAAATAGTACAGTAACTAATGTTCAAACTATGTTATCTCGTGCAAGGGATAAGTTAAAGGATATTATTAGGGAGGATGAAAATGAATAAAAAAATAAAAGATGCTTTTAATGAGATAAAAGTAGATGAAAGTTTAGAAAGGAAAGTATTAAATATGACAGTTAATAAAAAAGATAATAAACAAAGAAAATGGAAATTATCTTATACTTATGCAACTATTCTTTTAATAGGTATGTTATCAATTGGAGTTGTCTATGCAAAAGAGATTAAAAATTTTATTAATAGTTTTAGTACTAATATAAATGTTGAAAATAATAAGAGTATAAAATTATCTGATAATATTAATTTTAAGAATATTTCAAAAAATGCCTTGATATTTACTGGAGATAGTCCATATCAAATGAATTATAATGAAGTTGAAAAAAATCTAGGATTTAAAATATTGAAGTTAAAAGAAAATAATACTGATGAAATATATTATTCAACTGAATTAAATGATAATAATCAAATTGGTAGAGTTGATCTATGGATACCATATTTTGTTAAAGAAAGTGATAATAAATATATTAGTGCAAGTATAAGTATGCTAAATAAGGGTGCTGATGAAAAATATATTTTGGCATTTGAAGAAGGAATGGATGCATCAGGCGGCAAAAATAATTTTGAAGAATATTATAGTAATAACTTAGATACGAAGATTATAATTTATTCTTATTCTACGAGTAATAGTAATAATCGATATTTAAAAGCAACATTTGTTTATGATGATGTATTATATATATTTACTGGAATGAATATGAGTAAAGATGATTTAATAAATTATATTAATGGATTAGTATTTTAACTATTTTAAAAGCAGGACATTTGTTTGTTCCTGCTTTTATGGTATTATAAAAATATATAATAAAATAATTGACTCTACGGTTCGTTTGTTGTTTTATTGGAGTGATTATATTATGATTGCAATATAGGAGGTGAGAAATGAGTCAAGAAAATACTGGAAGATTTATTAAAGAATTACGAACTGCAAAAAAACTAACACAATTAGAATTAGCAGAAAAAATTGGTGTAACAGATAGGGCAATATCAAAATGGGAAAATGGTAGGGGGTTGCCAGATATATCACTATTAGTACCATTAGCAAAGGAATTAAATGTATCTGTGTTAGAATTGTTAAATGGAAAGAGAATATCTGATAATGATAAAGCTGTAATAGATATAATTCAGAAAAAAGAAAGTATAATTAAACGATGGAAAAATTTATTTCTGGTATTAATTAATATAATTTTAGTATGTATGATTATGATTTTAATCTATGGATATTTTGTTCCAAAAAAATATGAAAATAGTAAAACACAACATGTAATAGGTATATTAAGTGATAGTATGAGTCCATTATTAAATGCTGGTGATTATATAGTATATGATAATGCTAATATTAATTCTATAAAAGAGAATGATTTTATTGTATTTACATATGCTTTTGATAATAGACCTAATGAATTATCAGATGATAAAATAGTAACAGTTCACAGAGTAGTAAAAATAATTGATGACAACAATGAAGTTAACTTAATTACCAGAGGGGATAATAATAGTGAAAATGATAAATATCATGTTACCAAAGAAAACTTTATTGGAAAATATAATCACAAATTGCCTATAATATCATCCTTTTTTAAAAGAAATTTCACTAAATTTCCTACATTAATATTTTTATTTGATTTACTTGGTATCATAGGAATATTATTAGTAGATTCTGTAAATATTTATACTCATTTTAATAAAATTAAGCATTAAAATAACAAAATCTCTAAAAAAGAGATAAAAAAATGCTCAAGTCGCTAAATTTGCGACTTTTTTTTGGCTCATTCTCAAAATTAGATGTTTACTAAAATACTGTAAGTATTTTAAAATGAAGTTAGAAAATAATAGTGAGGAGAATTTAATTATATTTTAAAATAAATACTTGACTTATAGTTTTTTAAACTATGTATGAAAAAATTTATATATAGAGAAAACTACTATAATTTATTGTTAAAAGTCGGTGAGATTCTGTTAAGGAGTTACACTGACTTTTTTTCTATATATAGGATTTTTCATTGTAGAAGTCCACCTTCTATCAAATTAATTAAAAAAATTTGATAGGAGGAAAGATGAGTGATAGACCAAAAAGAAGGAAATCTAATGATAATCCTTATACATTACAAATAATCAATAATACTTATGTTGTTATATTTAAAGATAATACATATAAAGATCATATTGTCGAGGTAAGTGAAGATGTATTTAATGCTATGAATAGTTTTGAACTAGATGATATAAAAGAACTTAATGAATTTGATAGACATATAGAACATTCTTTTCTATTAGATGAAAAACTTTATACTAGAGCAAAAAATAAACCTTTAGATTTAGAAGATGAGATTATTAGAAAATCATCATTCGAGGATTTAAAAAGAGCAATAGATACACTTCCAGAAATCCAAAGGAGAAGAATTAAAAAGTATTATTTTGAAGATAAAACAGAAAAAGAGATTGCTGATGAAGAAAATGCATCACAACAATCTGTACATATAATTTTATGTAGAGCTTTAGACAATTTGAAAAAAATATTAAAAAATTAAAATTTAGTGTCTGTTATTTTGACTTTAAGTGAGGAAACAAGTGAGAGGGATAGAATCCTTTCTCACTTGTTTCATTTTATGAAACACCGATCTTTGAAAATTTATATTACTATTATCAGACACATTTAAAGATACTCCT
>CAMVAF010000037.1 GCA_947165365.1 uncultured Clostridia bacterium
AAATTTACAATATATTTTGCAATATAATGGTATATTTTTTATAATTTAATAAAAATATGCTGAATTCATCCCCAACTTATTTAATAGAAGTTGGGGAATTCTTCCAGTTTTAGTTAAAATAAAAACTGAATATTTTAATAAAATACTCAGTTTTTATTATTCCATAACCTCATAACAATTATCTGTTGTAAAAAATATTTCTTTATCAATATTAACTAAATCATTTCTAATTAATGAATAATACCTATTATTAGTTAAAATCATAGCAGTTGGATTATCACTTTCCATAATTATTGCATTTATGTTATATTTTTCTTTCAAATAATGGATAACATCATATATTTTTTTACTTTTTATCAAAATTACCTTATTTTGTGATACACCTAGTATTATCATATTACAAATATAATTACTAATGTATAAATAACATAAAGCATATAAAACAATATTAAAACCAAAGAAATAGCCACCCGATAACAATATCATAGTATTAATTACAAAATTAGCTTCACTTATTGCTACTTTAAAATATTTATTTAATATAGGAGCAATAATCCCAATTCCACTAGATGCAAAACCATTCTTATAAATAATACCACTACTAATTCCAGAAATAATACTAGCAATAATAACAATTAAAAAAGTATCATTATAACCTAATATAACACTATTTGTTATACCATCAGTCATATTTACAAACAAAGGATATATAATACTGGCATAAATAATTCCTATAACACTTTTTTTATCAAGAAAAATAACCCCTAAAATAAAAGTAATAATATAAATAATAATAACAATTTGACTAGTCGTTAAATTTGTTATCTTACTAATAACTAAAGAAAGTCCTGGACTACCTCCACTTACTAAATTAATAGGTTTAACTAATAAATTAAAACTAATTGCTGAAATTAGATTAACAAAGGTAAGTAAAAAATATCTAGGAAAATTTTTTTTTATAATATTCATTATTTACCACCACCAACTTCAT
The DNA here is from genome assembly GCA_947165365.1 of uncultured Clostridia bacterium. GTDB lineage: Bacteria > Bacillota_I > Bacilli_A > RF39 > UBA660 > RUG12783. The sequence goes on from CAMVAF010000037.1 coordinate 992, forward strand.
AACTATTAGAAACTACAAAGAAAGCATGACTATCAATATTTCTTAAACCATCTTTTAATTTATAATAATCTCTAGTGGGAATAACAACAAATAAAATATATCTCTCTTCTCCAGTATAGGCTCCCTTACCCTTTAAAACTGTAACACCATGTAATAAATCTTCTATAATAAATTTTTTTACTTCATTAGGTTTATCAGTAATTATATAAAACGATTTATTTCCACTTAATCCAAGAATAACTTTATCTATCATAACACTATAAATGTAAATTGATATTCCAGAATAAATAAAAGTTTCCAGTCCAAATACAATACATCCCATAAAAGTAATAACTAAATCTATGCAAAATGTTAATACACCAAAAGGTAAATGAAAATATTTATTAAAAATTTTCGTTAAAATATCAACACCACCAGTAGTATAACCTTCTTTATAAATAATTCCTAATCCAAATCCAAATAATACACCACCAATAATTGATGCTAATAATCTATTATCAATTTGCAAATTCATTTTAACTAACACGAGATTAGATAAATATATAAATAAAGGAAATAATAAACTACCTAAAAAAGATTTTAACATTTCTTCCCTATCTAAGAACAAAAATCCAACAATAAATAACAACACTGATAAGATAAAGATTACTAAGGCTTCATCAAAATTAAATAAATAATTAAGTAATACCGCTATACCAGATAAACCACCAGAAACAATATGATATGGTGAAAAAAAGATATTAAAAGCAACTGCACTTATCAATGTTCCTAAAACAATGATTAAAAAACTTCTTATTCTCATACATTACCTCATTTTCAAATAACTTAATATAAAATCACCAATATCCCCATCTAAAACTTTTAATACATTACCTGTTTCATAATTAGTCCGATGATCTTTAACTAAAGCATAAGGATGCATTACATAGCTTCTTATTTGACTACCAAAACTTGTAATTTGATTTTCACCCTTAATATTATTTAATTCTTGTTCTTTTTTTTCAATTTCCAATAATTTTAATTTTCCTTTTAAAACATTCATGGCACTTTCCTTATTTTGATGTTGACTTCTCTGATTTTGACAAGTAACTACAATTTTTGTAGGCAAATGAGTAATTCTTACTGCAGACTCTGTTCTATTAATATGTTGTCCTCCGGCACCACTACTTTTATAAATATCTATCTTTAAGTCTTTATCATCAATAACGATATCATTATCTTCCTTAAATTCAGGAGTAACGTCTACACTAGCAAAAGAAGTATGTCTTTTATGATTAGCATCAAATGGACTAAGTCTTACTAACCGATGAACCCCCTTTTCTCCCTTTAAATAACCATAGGCAAAATTTCCACTAACTTTAATAGAGCAACTTTTTAATCCAACATCTTCACCATCCAAATATGATAACACCTCATACTTAAAATTATTTTTTTCAAAATATCTTAAATACATTCTAAATAACATATCGGCCCAATCACAAGCTTCCGTTCCACCAGCACCTGCATGAATTTCTAAAATACAGTTATTATCATCATATGGTCCTGATAATAAAAGAAAGATTTCTAATTTTTTCATATCTTCTTCTAATTTATTATAATTATGATTAACATCCTCTAATAAAGTTATATCATTATCATTACTTAATAAATCACATATTTCTATATCACTCTCTATATCTTTCTTAATATTATCTATTTTAGAAACGATTACTGACAATTTGTTTTTCTCATCTATTATCAATTGAGCTTTATCTCGATCACTCCAAAAATTAGGATTACTAATTTCTTTATCTAATTCTTTAATTTTTTTGATTTTATTATCAATGTCAAAGTGACCTCCACAAATCATTAACTTTACTTAAATATTTTACCAAACTTCTTTTTAATTCACCACTATCCATATAGCCTCCATAACTACAATAATTATATCTAATTTAATCAATTATTGCAATAACAAAGAAAAGACTATTTATTTCAAATAAGATATACTATCAAACTTTATAAAAACGATAGTTTATTTTATTAAAAATAAAATATTTAAAAAAAGTTGATTTTAAAATAAAGTTTAGTTATAATAATATTATAAATAAGGAGGAGTATGATAACTGATGAATCACTTTTAAAAAATAATACCAAAAAATATATTATTATTGGTGTAGCTACATTAATAGTAATTATAATAGTAATAATAATTATAACAAGAGCAAATAGCAATATTAAACTAAACATTGATTTAGATAATATGTGTATACATAATACATATGATGGAAGTGTTAAAACTTTAACGAAATTAGAAAAAAGAGAAGAATACACTTTATCTGCCAATGAAGCAGTGGAAGCAGGTACATATGATATAACTATTACACCAAATAAAGGTTATATATGGCAGGATAAATCAAAAAAAGCAAAAACAATACAATGTACAATTGATAAAGCAACATCTAATTTAAACATAAGTAAAGATAAAATAACAATTAATAAAGGGGGAAAAGACACTATAACAATTGATACAAGTGTTGAAGGAAAAATAACCGCTGTTACTGAAAGCAACATTATAAAACTTAGTAATAAAGAAATAGTAAAAAAAGAAGAAAAAGCTCAATTAACAATTACATCAACAAACGAAGGACAAGCTATTTTAAAAATTACCTTTACACCTGATAATAATAATTATGCAACCGAAGAAAAAGACATTGAAATTAACATAACAAATTATAAAAAAGTAAAAGTTCCAACAACAAGCATTTGTAATAATAATACATATAATGGAAACCCTCAAAAATTAGTATCAAAAACTGATTATGAAGGATATACATTAAAAGGACAAATTGAAGGAACAAATGCAGGAAATTATAAAATACAAGCTGAATTAAAAGATGGATACATATGGAATGATGGAAGTAACAAAACAAAAAATATAACTTGTACCATAAAAAAAGAAAACAACTACTCTATAGTTACTCATAGAAATAGCTGTAAAATAGGTGAAACAGCAGAATTCACAATTGAAAGTAAAAAAGAATTTAATAATACTACTAACAATGATATAAAAAATATATCAAATAATCCAAGCTTAACAACAATATCAAAAAAAACCAAATGCGATTGTATAAACTATATTGGATATAATCAAAATACAGGTATGTGTGCAGATTGTATATATTTAGCTAGATACGAAGTAAAATGTAATGCACAAGGAGAAGATAACATTAAAATCACTATGGATAATGGCGAAGTGATAACAACCAAAATTATTATAAATAAAGGTGATACAATCATTTTAGGTACCAAAAACGAAAGATTTGATGGAATAAAATGTACTGCCGGAAAAGAAATACCAATTACAATAAGTACATATATCGATTCAAAAGAAGATAACACAAGATTTAATACTTTCTCAATAAAAAATACAAGCTATGCAACTGTATCCAAAAACTCAAAAACATCTACAACTGCTACCAACTTAATAATCAAGTGTGTAAAAAAAGGAAATACAGAACTAATTATTACAACTAAAGATGGTACAACAGCAAAATTCCCAATTATATATTAAAAAAATCAAGAAATATTCTTGATTTTTTTTAACTACTACTCTGATATTTTTTAGTCACTAAATAACCAATAATGGCAAAAATAAGAAACAATATAATAGCACTATATATAAAATAAGTAAAACCAGTTATATCATCCCGAAAAAATCTAACAATAGTTTCCATAACTACCTACTCATTAAATATCTAGCAGTTCTTACCATTTGAGCACTATAACCCATTTCATTATCATACCAAGCAACTATTTTAACAAGTTGTTTACCATCAACATCTAAAACGTTTGTACAAAGTCCATCAACAACAGCACCATACATTGAGCCGATTACATCACTTGATACAACAGGATCTTCTGTATACATAATCGTTTCGCTTTGATTACGCTTAAATAAATTATTTATCTCTTCTTTTGTAGTATTTGTTTTTAATTCTAATGATAAATCAATAACAGAACCATCTGGTACAGGAACTCTCATCGCCGTTCCATCTAATCTTCCTTTAAGTTCCGGAATAACTGCTCCAATAGCACTAGCTGCTCCAGTTGATGCTGGAATAATGTTTGCAGCAGCAGCTCTACCACGTCTTGAATACATTCCCTTTTTATGAGCAACATCAAGTGTGGCTTGGTCATTAGTATAAGCATGAACCGTGGTCATATATCCTTTTTCTATTCCTAAATTATCATTAATTATTTTTAAAACTGGTGCAAGACAATTTGTCGTACAACTTGCCGCTGATATAACCTCTTCACTACCATCTAAAATTTGATGATTTACGTTATAAACTATCGTTTTAAGATCACCCTTAGCTGGAGCAGAAATAATTACCTTTTTAGCACCTGCTTTAATATGTGCCATTGCCTTTTCCTTATCAGTAAATAAACCAGTACACTCCATAATCACATCAATTCCCAATTCTTTCCATGGCAAATTAACAGGATCTTTTTCGCTATAAACTCTTACCTTTTTACCCATTACGATAATATTTTCATCATCACTTTTAATACTGTCAACTAAAAAATTACGATGATTGGTATCATATTTTAATAAATATGCTAAATCTTCTGCACTAGTTAAATCATTAATTGCTACAACCTCCATTTTAGGATCATCCATCATTAATCTAAAAACTAATCTTCCTATTCTTCCAAAACCATTAATTGCTACTTTCATCTTTTATCTTCCTTTCTTAAAAACAACTTCCCCCAATAAATTCTCTTAATAACGAATCAGCTGGTATAGCTTCACTTGGTATTGGTAAAAATACATCCAATATTTTCATCAATCTAACTGCTTCATTATAATTTTTATCATCACTCTTAACAGAATATAAAAGTGGTAATACATAGGTCTTTAAAATACAAAATTCATATATCAAAGATGTATTAAATACATAATCTGCTTCATCTTGATAAGCAAAAACATATTTCTCTTCACCTTCTCTTACATCATCCCATAAATCAAGAGTTCGAGAAACATTATATCCCCTTGTTCTATTATCTCTAATCATTCTTCTTAAAAGTCTATTATCCGTTGTTGACATACGATTATCCTTATCAATATTAATCGCTGTAAGAGGTGATAAATAAACTTTATATTTATATTCTCTTGGAATATCTGGAAGAAGCTTAGGATTCAAGGCATGAATACCCTCTATTAACAAAATATCTGTTTGAGCAAGAGTCATAACATCCCTAAATTTCTTTTCTCCAGAATAAAAATCAAATGTTGGCATCTTTACCGTTTTACCATCCAATAAATCTTTTAAAGTTTTATTAAATAATTTTAAATCAAGAGCATCAAGACTTTCAAAATCATATTCACCATTTGCTTTTTTAGGAGTCTCAGTTCTTTCTTTAAAGAAATTATCCATTGATATAACCTTTGGAGTTAAACCAAAACTAGCTAGATACATTGCAAGTTTATAACAAGACGTTGTCTTACCACTACTAGATGGTCCAGATATTAAAACAACTTTAATTTTATAACCACTTTTTTTAATTTCTTTTACTTGATCTAATATTCTATTATTTTGAAGAGTTTCACTAATCCTTATTAAATAATCAATTCGTCCACTAGCAACAACACCATTCAAATCCCCTGCAGTTTCAATATTAATTAACTTAGCCCATTCTTTTTCTTGTTTAAAAACCTCAAATAATTTTTCATGATGAACATAAGGTTTTATTCTATCATTAATATATACTGTAGGAAACTGTAAAACAAACTCATTACTATCTAAATAAGTTAATTTAAATTCACCCAAACAAGATGTTTCACTAGGCATCTTACTAAAAACATAATTATACATATTACCCATTTTATATAAATGAATATAAGTGTTTGTCATATATTCAAGTAATTTTGCCTTTTTAGAATCATTCATTTTCAAAAAATATTCCAAAGCTTCACTTTTTAAAACCGTAACTTTACTAATAGGTAAATTGGCTTCAACAAGCGATTTCATCTTGTTTTCAATAATTTTTAAATCTTCTTTAGTTATTTTATCACTTGTTTCAATACATAAAGCTTTATCAGCAGAATGTTTTACAGTAATAATATTTTTTCCATTAAAAACTTCATTAAAAGCATAATTAACAAGAAAAAGTAATCCATTTAAATAAACATTATTAGCAAAATAATTAGTTAAATCAAGAAATTTAATATCATCATCTTTTGTTATTACCTCTGACAATTCCCGATATTTACCATTAACTGAAGCAATTATTGGTTTTCTTTTACTATCTTCATAAAACATCTTACTTAATTCTAAAAAAGTTGTTCCTTCTACTACATCAACACTTTTTCCATCAACCAAAACCTGTATATTATCTTTAATCATTCCCCTTCACCTACTCTCTATATATAGTATACCATATTTTTTTAGAAATTAAGATTAATTTTAATATTTTTATATTTATTTGACACTATTTAAGAATAAATACCTATAAACTACATATTTTAATAAAGGTGATAAAATGAGTTTAATTCCAATTATAATTGACAAAGAACAAGATGGTGAAAGAAGTTATGATATTTTTTCAAGATTATTAAAAGACAGAATAATATTTCTTACTGGAGAAATTGATGATAATACATCAAATACTATTGTCAGCGAATTATTATATTTAGACTCTTTAAATAATGATGATATATACCTTTATATAAATAGCCCTGGTGGTTCAATTACAAGTGGTCTAGCAATAATGGATACAATGAATTTTATAAAAAGTAATGTAAGAACAATTTGTCTTGGCATGGCTGCAAGCATGGCAGCATTTCTTCTTTCTTGTGGTACAAAAGGAAAACGTTTTGCACTACCAAATAGTGAAATAATGATTCATCAACCATTAGGTGGAGTCAATGGTCAAGCAACTGAAATCAAAATAGCAGCAGAAAGAATATTAAAATTAAAAAAGAAATTAAATGAAATTCTTTCAAAAAACACAAATCAAAAGTTAGAAAAAATAGAAATTGATACAGAAAGAGATTATTTTTTAACAGCTGATGAAGCAAAAGATTATGGAATCATTGATAAAATAATAAAAAATACAGATTAATCTGTATTTTTTTATCTTGTACCATTATTAATAGCATTAGCTCTTTCATTATATGTAGTTATTTCACCAATTAAAGTATTTAAATTAATTTTAACTTTTTCAAGTTCACCTTTAATATCAGTAATTGAAGCTTTTGCTCTAAAAGATGCATCACTATTCCATACTGTAACTAGTTTATCGCAAGCTTGATCAAGTTTTTGTAATTCAGAAACAAGTTCACTACCATCACCAACATGATTAACTAAAGTCTTTAAACTAGTAACAATACCTTCATAACTTATCTTTTCTTTATCATTATATAAACCGTCCATAAAATCCTCCTTTACATTAAATTTAAAATCAATTATGCATTAAAATGAAGTTCATTAAATGCATCAGCCTTTTCTTTAATAAAATGATCTGCATTATCTAAATCGCTAGAAATTTGATCAAGAGCAGTACTAATCCTTTTGAAAATTATAGTAGCATTTTCACTATCGCCACCAGTCCATTTACCTTCAATTTCTACAAATTCTTTTTTTACTGCATCAAAAGTATTTTTTGTAGCTTTTAAATTAGTAGTAAATTCTGTAGTTAACTCTGCAAGTCCAGCTCTAGAAAAACTAAAATCTGCCATAACAATATTCCTCCTATCATCTTAAATATATCACGCCAAAAAAAAAAACACAATATTATAAAAATAAAATTTACAATATTTTACATTTTTTCAATTATTAGTAAAAAAAAATATGTAAAAAACATTTTTTTTCTTGAAAAAGGTGTATATAATCTAGTAAAATTAAAATATGGAAGGTGAAACATGATATTAAAGAAAAAAATATTTTATGCTAAAGAATCAGAATACGCCGATCAAGTAAATGTTTTAGATTCAATAAGGGAAATGTTAACAAAAATGGGTGAACCTGGAACCTGGGAAAGTGTAACAGAAACAATCAATAATGCCACAAAATATACTAACACAAATAGTGAAATATATAAAGGATATAAACCACAAGAATTAATGGAACCAGGTTTAGATTTAAGTGAAAATTTAAAACAACTAAAAATTGACATAATGGATATTTTAAATGATATTCATAGTTACCTAGAAACCGCAGATGAGATTAACGATGGCGATATTCCTTATGGTGGGGGATATGATGGTGGAGGCGGAAGTGGATATACAAATTATGGAAATACCGATACTCCAACAGAAATAGATGGTTCTCCTGTTATAGGAGCTCCAGTACCTGTTGTTACTGGAGAAGATACAGAAACACAATCAAGCATCCCTGTTGATGTTGGTATAACAACATCCCCAGAAGGAGAAACAACCCTACCTGGAAGCACTGGAGGTGAACTTGCAACATTATTTGTAGAAGAAGGTACAATTGATGTTTTTGATGCAAACGGTAAAAAAGTAGATACATACGCAAAAGGAAAATACTCAATATATGAATATAAATATGATGAAAATGGAAACCCTATTGCTGCAAGAATTAGTCCTGATGGTGAAGAAGAAAAATGGATTAACTTAGAAAATACCAATGATTCAATTTATACAGTAGATAAAGGACAAAAAGGAAATTTTGTTTTAGATGAAAATGGAATCCCTGTTTATGATGAAAATGGAAACCAAAAGGGAACAATTGATAAAGCCAATTATAAAGTATATGAAGTAAAATATGATGGTAACGGAAACCCTATTGCTGTAAGAATTAGTCCTGATGGTGAAGAAGAAAAATGGTTACACATAGATGCAGGTAAAACCAATGGATATTTCTATGAAAATGGTCAAAAAGGAAATTACTTCCTACGAGATGGAGAATTAAGTATTTATGATGAAAATGGAAATATAGTAGGTACCGCAACATCTGGAAACTTCACAATATACGGAACCAAATTAGATGCTCAAGGAAATATTGTTGCTGTTAAAATAAGCCGTCCTGGAGAAGAAGAAAAATGGTTATATATTAATCAAAATAGCACTAATGGCTTCTATATGGGTATTGGTCAAAAAGGAACATTCTCACCAGAAGGTCAATCATTAAATATTTATGATAACAAAGGAAATATAATAGGAACAATAAATGATGGTAACTATAGTGTATATGATGTAAAATATGATACAAATGGAAATGTTATTGCTGTAAGAATTAGTCCAAATGGAAAAGAAGAACAATGGATTTATACTACAGATGAAAAAGGAAATATCATTGGTTCATATAAATCAATCGACCAAATGATGAAATTAGATGATGGTAAAGTTATTGTTACAACTACCAAAAAGAAGAATAATTCCTTAAAATATTTAGGAATATTAGGTTTTTTATCAGTTGCTCTTGGTACAACCTATGTTGTAAAAAGAAAAATAAATAAACAAAATGAACAAACATATGATGAATATGAAAACACCGAAGAATATAATGAAGAACCACTTGAACCAGGAGAATACAATGTATATGAATTCAAAAAAGATGAAAATAACAATATAACAGATGCAAGAATTAGTGAAGACAATGCCAAAGAAGATTTATGGGTTCATTTTTAGGAGGTTAAACAAATGGATAAGTATTATATAAACCAAGGAGAACAAATTAACAATAATTTAAATAAAGGAATTGATATTCTTAATAATGATTTAAAAATAAAAATTAATAATATCAAAGAAGAATTAATAAAAACAAATGATACTACCGCCCAATCACACATTGATAAATGTATATCAATGACAAATAAAATTGATGAAGAATTTCTAGTTAAAATTATCGATGAATGTAATATAGTTACAGCTAATGCTGAAAAATGGCAAGGTTGGTATGATAATTTAGGGGCTATTCAAGGAGATAAAGGCTATGGAGGTGCCATAGCAGATGGTTTATTTGCAAAAGAAGAAAAGAAAACCATACGTTTAGGTGATGCACTTAGCTCAGGAATGTCCAGTGTTTCATCTGTGGCAAAGGCTTTGAACCCTGCTACATCATTTGTAACAAATGCTGCATTAGATATTATGGGAAAAAATCCAACAACAACAATCTCTACATATTATTGGACATCTTATTCAAAGGTTTACATTGATGGTAATGGATATATTGGTATTGACATCTCTTTCTATACTCAAGAAAATAATTCCTCCCCAACAAAGACAGGAGGGTTTACAGCTACAGTCAAAAATGATGCCGACTATGACACATACTATAATGGTAGAGGAAGTATTGGAAGAGGTTAAAAAAATCAAGATAAAAATCTTGATTTTTTTTATATTTACTCACTACTTTCTTTGACTCTTTTAGCTAATTCTTTTATTTTTCTGAAACGATGGTTAATACCAGATTTTGTAATATTTCTATTTAATTCTCTACTCATTATTTCACTTAACTCTTGCAAAGAACTTTCGGGATACTTTATTCTATATTTACAAACCTCTTTTGTTTTTTCGTCTAACAAGTCTTCACCATAAACTTTCATTATCAAATTAATATCATTTATTTGTTCAATCGCTGTATTAATAGTCTTTTCAATGTTAGCCTGCTCCATGTTATTAAGACGATTTGTCATATTTTTATGATCTCTATATATTCTTATATCCTCATAATACATTACAGCATTATTTGCACCAATAATCCTTAAAAAATCCCCTATTTTTTCAGCTTCTTTTATATATACCATATATTTTTTATCCTTTAGAATAACTTTACTATTTAGATAATACATATTTAATAAACTATTAACAAAATATGCTTCGTCAACATTATTAATAAAAAATTCTAAATGATATCTACTGGTTTTAGGATCATTAATACTACCACATGATAAAAATATTCCTCTTAAATATGCCCTTCTATCATCATCATTTTCTATCATATAATCACTTATCGTCTTTTTATATTGAAAATTATCATCAACTATTTGCAAATCTTTTAAAACAAAAACAATATCTCCTGAAGCTTGAATCAAATACAATCTATTCCGATTAAAAGCATTATCTTTATCTGTGATACTTACATTTAAATTATAAATATCTGATAAAAGGAGATATATTCTTCTAGCAACTTTCGAATTTTCAGTTGATACAATAATTTTTTTATCATCATATTTTGAGTTATTTCTAATAATTGCCGATAATGTTGCCATCTCTTCATTCTTTGTTCCAGTATAAAAAGCAATTTCATTTTTTATATTACTAGTAAACGATATCATACATCACCATTATATTTATCTTTTTTTGAACTAAAGATAATTAAAATAAAACCAACAATCAATAATACAATGGAAATTACTTGCGCCATGCGAAGATTTCCCAGCATTAAACTATCTGTTCGAAGACCCTCAACAAAAAATCTAACAACACTATACCATATTAAGTATAATCCCGTTATTACTCCTATATGAATTTTTTTATTTCTTCTTAAAATCATTAAAATAATAAAACCTATTAAATTAAAAAATGATTCATACAAAAAAGTTGGATGATAATAATTACCATTAATATACATACCATTAATAATGAAATTAGGTAAATGAATACTTTCTAAAAAACTTCTAGTAACAATACCACCATGAGCCTCACTATTAAAGAAATTCCCCCATCTACCAATAATTTGTCCAATCATTAAAGCAGGTGCGCATACATCAAGCATTAAATAAAAATTTACTTTTTTCTTTTTGCAATAAATAAATATAGAAAGAACAGCACCGATTATCCCACCATGAATAGCAAGACCTCCATTCCACACCTCTATTATTTCAATAGGATTATTTAAATAATAATCTAAATTAAATAGAACATAATATAATCTTGCACCAAGAAAACCAAAAACAATTGCATAAAAAGCCATGTTTTCAAAATAATCAATATTTATTTTTTTTCTTTTAATTTCAACATAAGCTACAACAATTCCTAAAAGAACCCCTAAAAACATTGTAACAGAATACCAATATATCTTAATAAAACCCAAATCTATTAACACTCTCTCCATTATTCCTCCACACATATAGTATATCATACTTTAATATTTTTCAAAAAAAATTTCTAAATAACAATATACAAATTAAAAAAATATATAAAAATAATAATTGTCATACTACTTAAAATAAGATATAATATTAATAAGGAGTCTAACTATTAAAAGTCAATAGTAAATTTAGAATTTTAATAGTTTCTCA
>CAMVAF010000038.1 GCA_947165365.1 uncultured Clostridia bacterium
ACTCTTTTCCTTCCTCAGTTAGAACTACACCACGTTTAGTTCTAACAAATAATTGGCCTCCTAATTGTTCTTCTAAATTTTTAATTGACTTACTTATTGCTGGTTGAGATATACTTAGTTCTTCACTTGCTTTAGTAATATTACAATGATTTGCTACTACATAGAAGATTCTATATAATTCAAAGTCTATATTCATAATAACCTCCCGTTATGACAAACATAATAAATATGTATTTTAATTATATCAAGAAATGCAATATAATACAAGTAGATGGGAGGGAAAGTATGATTATAGGTATTTGTGGTAAGTCAGGTTGTGGTAAAAGTACATTAGCAAATCAAATAATAGAATTAACAAATAATAAGGCAATACATTTAGACATTGATAAGGTTGGTCACAGTGTATTATTACTGCCAGAAGTTAAACAAGAATTGATAAAAATATTCGGAGAATCAGTTATTAAAGAAAATATGGTTGATAGAAAAAAACTTGGTGAAATAGTTTTTGATTCGCGAAATGAAATGAGCAAATTATCTGATATTACATGGAAATATATGCAAATAGAAATTGATAACTTTTTAAACAATCATAAAGATAAAATTATTATTCTAGATTGGTTATTATTATCAATTTCAAAATACTTTGATATGTGTGATATAAAAATACTTTTAGATATCCCATATGAGGTTCGAAAACAAAGAGCAATGAAAAGAGATAACATAACAGAAGAAGCTTTTGATTTACGAGAAAAAGCAAGTATTGAATTTGATGAAAACGCTTTTGATTATGTTGTAAAAGCAAATGATAAAGAAATTGTTAAAAGGTTGGTGAAATCATTATGACAAAAGTTTTATATCCTGGAAGTTTTGATCCAATGACTAAAGGACACATGAATATTGTTGAACAAGCAAGTGATTTATTTGATGAAGTAATAATTGCGGTCATGCAAAATCCTTTAAAAAAATCTGGATTGTTTACTCTAGAAGAAAGAATGGAAATAATTAAAGAATTATATCAAAGAATGAATAATGTAAGAGTTATTTCTGCTAGTGGTGCTGCAGTTGATGTTGCTCTACTTAATGAGTGTAAAGCAATTATTAGAGGGCTTAGAAGTTTAAGTGATTATGATTATGAAGTTCAATTACAACAAATGAATAAAGAAATATCAGATAATAAAGTAAATACAATTTGCCTATTTGCAGATAAAGAATATCAATTTGTATCATCAAGCATGGTTAAAGAAGTACTTAATCTTGATAAAGATATTTCAAGATATGTAGATCCAATAGTTAGAGAAAGAATGTTGGTAAAGAAAAGGAGTTTGATAAGATGAGTAAAATAATAATTACACCACTTGGAACAATATCACCTTATACAAAAGGAAATATGAATTGTCCTGGATTTTTAGTTGAATATAATAACAAAAAAATAATATTAGATTGTGGTAATGGTATAACAAGATTATTAAATTTCCCAAGTGATTTAAAAGATTTAAATGTAATCATTACCCATTATCATAAAGACCATTTTGGTGATTTAGGTGCTTTACAATATGCTTCCTATGTTTATCATAACTTAGGACTACTTGATAAAAAGATAAAGATATATTTACCTAAAAATGATATTGGATTTAATAAAGCATCAATTACTTCAAATAATGAAAGTTATTCAGATTATTATGATATAGATAATTCTTGTTCATTTCTTATTGATGATTTAGATATAACTTTTGAAGATAACAACTCACATACAATTGAGTCATATATGGTTAAATTACAAAATGAAAATTTTAAAATCGTTTATACTTCTGATATAGGTACAACCAATTTTAGTAAATTAGTAGATTTTTGCAAAGATGCAGATTTAATAATTTGTGAGAGTTCTTTCTTACAAAAACATAATGCTAACAGTAAAACCCACATGACTGCTTATGATGCTGGTATTTTAGCAAGTAAATCTAATGCACAAAAATTATTATTAACTCATTTTTGGCCTGAAGAAGATAAAAGATTATATTTAGAAGAAGCAAAACAAAACTTTAAAAATGTAGAAGTTGCTGAAGAAAGTAAAAAATTAATATTAAGGAGATGATTAGTTATGAAAGAAAACAGTTCTTATTCATATTACGATAGTGAAGAAAGAACAATAGATATGATGTGTCAGACATTGGATAAATATTATATGGAAAAAATAATTATTCCATATAGAAAAAGCGAAAAAACAATTGATATGCATACCCATACCAATTATTCAGATGGCGATTTATCACCAGAAAAATTAATAAGATTAGCAATAGATAAAAGAATCGGAACACTTGCAATAACTGATCATGATACTATTGAAGGAATTAAAAAAGTTAATAGAAATGAAAATATAATTGTAGATAGTGGAATTGAAATTATTAATGGTATTGAATTATCTGCAAAAACTGATAAAGGAAGAATGCATATTTTAGGTTATGGTATTGATTTAAAAAATAAAGCATTAAATAAAAAAATGATAGACTTAAAAGACAATAGTATTAATTCAGTATTATCAATAATGGAACAAATAAAAAGAGATTATGGAATTAGATTTGGTTATGATGATATAAAAGAATTAGTCAATGCTAATCATAATTTAGGTCGCCCAGATTTAGCAAAACTTTGTGTTAAATATGGATATGCCACATCATCTCAAGATGCTTTTGATAAGTATTTAATAGATGCTTATAATAAAACAAGGCAAACAAGCAAAGGATTACAATATCAAGAATGTTTAGAACTAATTAAAAATAGTGGTGGCATTCCAGTTCTTGCTCATCCAAAGTCATTAGAATTATCAGAAAAAGAATTCCTAATTTTATTAAAAGAAATGATTAGCTGTGGATTAAAAGGCATTGAAGTATATCATTCGAGCCATTCAAAAGAAGAAATGAATTATTATTTAAAAATAGCAAATAAATATGGTTTATTAATAAGTGGTGGTAGTGATTTTCATGGAAAAACCGTTAAACCTGATATTGAATTAGGAACAGGTAAAGATAATAATATAAAAATTAAAAAACTATCATTATTGGATAAATTACATAAATAATATTTTAAAAAATAAAAATATATGGTATTATTATTTCAGTGATTAGTTGTTTATCAACTTTTGCTATTAGGAGTTTCGAATAACCTTTGTTATCGCTCCAAATGGTAAAATCGTCGGAACAACCGATGTTGAGATAAAGCTTAATTCGAAAGAATTAAGTTTTTTTGTGTCTAAGAAAGGTTGTGATGATATGTTAAATATTATTAAAGAAAAACTTGATTTAAGCCCTGATTTAAAGAAAAAGATTATTGGGCTGAATTATACTTCTACTCCAATAACTCTCGAGAAAGGTCATTTAATTAGATTAGAACTATCTAATCTTGCTTATGTAGATCCACACAAAGTAATAATCAATAATTATACATTCTTGTTCTTCAATGGTGTTAATACTTTTTATGTTAATAACCTAAATGAACAACACAATTTATCTGAACTAGGATTATCATAAGTTCCAATTGAATTTATTTCAAATGGCAAATCAGTTATTCTTAATGTTAGTTATCCTTTAAAAGAATCACAAGAAAAAGAATACATGAAAGAGTTTAAAAATATTAAAAATATTAAAAGTATTAAACTACATATTCACCCAATATTTAATTATAGTTTTGAAGATATGCCCAATGAAATAGTATTTTATTTAGATAAAAATGAGAAAGTTTTAAAATTAATTCCTATTATCACAAGTAACGTTTAAACAAATTAATAAATAAATCATTTTAAATATTAAGAAATAGTTAAAAAAACGGTGAAAATACCATTTTTGCCTTTTCTTTTCATAATCTATGATGTATAATAAGTAATTGTTAATTTATGGGAGGAAATATGAAACATGGGAGGAAATATGAAACCAAATAAGTTGAAAAATAACAATGGGACATATTTATACAGAGATGAAGGTTTTAACACTTTTTCTATTCAATTAAACTTTCTTGCTAGTCCAGATAATCGTTCAGCAGCAATATTAGATGTATTAAGTATATATTTATTGCAATGCAATCAAATTTATAAGACAGATGATGATATTAGCTTAAGATCACGTGAATTATATGATATGAGTATAAATTTTACAACAAAATGGAATGGTAAACAAAAACTTTTCTCTTTAGTAGCAGACTTAATATCTATGGATGTTATTCATGATGACTATTCAAAAGAAGCATTTGAGTTTATTAGAGATATATTAGAAAAACCTAATTTTGAAAATGAGAAGATGTTAGAAGTATCAAAAAGAAAACTTCTTTCGTATATAGACTTGAATTTAGCAGATTATGATCAATATGCAGAAACTTTATATACTCAAACAGTTTTACCTGTAGAAAACATGAAATATGATTATTCTGTAGATAAAAAATATCTTGAAGAATTAGTTAATTCTATTACTTTAGAAGATATTAAAAGTGAATATGAAAATCTCATTGGTAATTTTATAAATGGTCTTGTACTTGGAAATATTAATGAAGAACAATTCAATGAATTTGTAAAATGTATTAATTTAACTCCAACTAAATGTGAATTAGACTACAGTATGGATGTCAAGACTTCAGAAGGAAATATTGAAATTGAAAAAGATTGTGAACAATCATATATATTCATAACATATGATTTTACTGAACTAACAAATGCCGAGTTGAGAATTTTGGAATGGATGTTAAATTCATCAATTGGTCTTTGTTATCATACTTTAAGAGAGAAATATGGATTAGTATATGGCGCTTATGCTAATATACTATTCCACCAAAAGAAATTATATATTTATGGAGAGACAAATATATCTAAAAAAGAGAAATTTATTGAAGCAGTGGATGAAATAATAAAGGATTTAAATAACAGAGAAATTGTTGAAAAATATATGGCCCAAGCTAAAGAAGAAATAGCAAATGATGAGTATTCTTTAAGTGAAAGCAAAAAAAGATTATTTAGAATAATTAACAATAGGATTCTTCAAGTTTATGGTAATCAAGATAGAGATATTGTAAATAAAGAGATAGAAGATATGAAACCAGAAGAATTAATGAACAAAACTAAGGTGTTGACGAAAAAAAATATATTTATGGTAAGGAGCAAGTCTAATGAATAGGTTTAAGAAAATAATATTAAATAATGGTATTCCTTTATATTTATGTGTTGATCCTACTATGAAAAAAGTTTTTGTAAGTTATAATTTAAAATATGGTTCTTCAGGAAAATGGTTTGTTTTTAATAACAATGGTATTGACTATCATGTTATAACAGGCTACGCACATTATCTAGAACATTTACTTGGCGAACATAGTAAGTTTGGAGATATGTATAGAAATTTTGACAAAAGATTTCAAAGTGCAAATGCTTACACTGCAATGAATGAAACATCATATCATTTTAATGGAAAAGATAATATTGAAAAGTCTTTAGAAGAATTAATAGTAGCAATAGATACACCAGTATTCAATCAAAAGGATGTAGATGCTACTAGACATGCTATTGAAGAAGAAGCCGCCTCTTATGTAGATAATACAAGCTATAATTTGTATGGATTACTTGAAAGAAATCTTTATAATGGCTTTGAATTACTTGATAAAACACTATCACCAATAGGTAATAGAGAAACAACTAAACAAATAACAATTGATGGATTATATGATTGTTATAATGCTTTTTATTCAAATAATAAAAAATATATAATCATAGGTGGAAATGTTGACGAAAAAAGAATAGTAGATTTTTTAAATAACATTTATTCTAAAATAACACCACATAATTCAAATTTAATATTACCAGAACAAGATTTTGATAGTATAAGAAGCAAAAGTGAAATAATAAATGGAGATTTAGATATTCCAAAAGTTGGATTAGGAATGAAATTTAAAAAGAATAATTCAGTATCACTTAGAGAATTATATTATGTTTTATATTTAATTAGAAATAATTTGTTAGAATCTAATGAATTAAGAGATTTAGAGAAAAAAGGAGTTTATGACGTTGTTGATTTTAGTTATATTACATTAGTCAATGATTATATAGATTATTGTTTTGGATTTGTTTCAAAAGAAAAAGATACCCTTATAAGTAGTATATTAGATTTGCTGTCTAAAAGAAATATTTCAGAGAAAGATTATGAATTAGCTAAAAAAGGGCTTATCGCAACAGAGCTTAGAAGTATGGAAAATAAATATAATCATTTAAAAAATTTCCCACATAGTATTTCTTTGACAGAAGACTATTCAGAATGCGATTTTTATCAATCTATTGATTATAACAGATTTATGAAAATAGTTTCCTCATTAGATTTTAGTAATTACACTGTTGGTGAAGTGAAAAAACTAAAAAGATAATTAATATTATTACAAAATAATTAGTTGCATATGATATATTTATTCTTTCCCTATATTGTGATATATTCAATATGTAATTGAGTTTTATCTTGTTACATTTGTAGTAAAATGTTTCTCAAACGAGATACACAATTGCTCCATTTGAATTATTAGTCGAACTTTTTAGTTCGATTTTTTTATACCTTTATGTATAACGTATAATAAAATGTTATACAATATAAACGTAAAAAAAAACATTCTTAAAAGTTTTACGGTTACAAACGTAAAACTTGACAAATGCTATTTATATATTATATAATTATTTTGAGGTGAAAAAATGCTTATTAGAAAAAAATATTTAAATCAATTAATAGATGGAAAAGATTTAAATTTAATTAAAGTTATTACGGGTGTCAGAAGATCTGGAAAAAGTACATTATTATTACAATATAAAGATTATCTAGTAAAAGAAAATATAAATTCAAAAAACATAATTTATATGAACTTTGAAAGTGCTGAATATTATTCAATTAAAAATTATATTGATTTATATTCATATATTAAAAATATAATTAATGGTAGTAAAGAAAAATTTTATATTTTACTTGATGAAGTTCAAAATGTTAATGAATGGGAAAAAGCTGTTAACTCCTTTTTAGTTGATTTTAACTCAGATATTTATATAACTGGTTCAAATGCATATTTGCTTTCTAGTGAATTAACAACATTATTAGCAGGTAGAGTTTTAACAATAAAAATTTTCCCTTTTTCCTTTAGTGAATTTATTAAAGAATATCCTTTTAAATCAGATGAAGATAAATTTACAAAATTCGATAAATATTTAAAATATGGTGGAATGCCAATGCTTGTTAATATGAATGATAATGAACAATTAATTATAAATTATCTAAATGATTTAAAGGAAGTTGTTTTAAAGAAAGATGTAATTAATCGGAATAACATAAAAGATATAGTCTTCCTAGATAATCTAATTAAATATATGGCTTCCGTAATTGGTAATTTAACAACTCCTTATGCTATAGCTGAATTTATGAAAAAAAATGGTAGTTCAATTACTAATGAAACAGTAGATTCATATTTAAAAATGTTAGAAAATGCTTATTTTATTTACCGTGTGCCAAGATATGAATTAAAAGGAAAGCAATTACTAAAAACACAAGGAAAATATTATTTTATAGATAATGGGTTAAAAAACATGATAGATGGAATATCATCATATGATAGTGGTAGTAGTTATGAAAATTTAATTTATATTGAATTATTGAGACGTGGTTATGAAGTTTATGTTGGACAATATAATGATATAGAAATTGATTTTATTGCAATTAAACCTAATGAAAGAATATATTATCAAGTATCTAGAAGTATATTAGATGAAAAAGTTGAAGAAAGAGAAAAAAAATCATTACTAGCAATAAATGATAATTATAAAAAAGTTATCTTAACTATGGATAATGTAAAGAACAAACAAATTGATGGAATTGAAGTAATAAATATAATAGATTTTTTATTAAATTAAAATATTAATATAATGATTGATATTTATATACATATCAATTCGTATTAAAGTGAAAAGTTGTAGATACCTACAACAATCGCTCCAATTGAATAATTAGTCGAACTTTTATAAGTTTGATTTTTTTTATAATCCACGTGGTCAGTTTGGTAACACTATTTACAAAATAATATAATTAAATATATTGATAATGTTAATGAAAAAGATATGTACTATAAAAAGTTAGAATTATTATCTACTACTCTTAATAATGTTGATAAAGAATTAAAAGAAAATAAAGAACAAATAAAAATATTATCTGAAAATAATAAAGCATTATCTTTAAAAGTTGATACTTTATCTAATAATTTAGAAAATAAAAACAATGAAATAAAAGAACTAAAAAATGAAAATATAAAACTTAAAACTTTAGTAAATCGTTTTGAAACTATATTTAAAAGATTAGTTAATTTTATTAAAAATAAAATTAATAAAACTAAAGATAATGATAAATATATTGAACTATCTAATGAACTTTATTCTTATGGAATATTAAGTGAAAAGACAGTTAAAAATATTAAAAAGGAAAAAGAAAAGAATGATTATGAGATATAATCATTCTTTCTATTTTTTTAATTACTTTTATAAGAAGTAATCATTCAAGCAATAATTATTTTTTTTGAATTGCAATAAATTGCAATTACTTATTTTCAAAACTTCGTATAAAAATAAATTGAGTCACCACTTACAAAATTACTTTGTAATTTCATAATACATCACGAATTTTATCTATGCATTCTAGTTTGTAATGAATCATCAACATTATCTAAATTTGTGCTATAAAGTTGAGAAGATAATCTCTCATTAACTATTTTATATGTTTTTACAGCTCTTGAATTTGACATTCTCTGGTGGTCTTTATCTAAAAAAGGAACTATACCAATCATTTTAGAACCAAATGATCCTTCACTAAAAACTCTTGAATGATTTGGCGCATTATAATAATCCATATAAGAATTTAATCTATATGTTAATTCAATAATTTGATCTACAGTTAATCCATTATTAAGCGCTGTTGAAAAATAATTACCTGTATTATATGGATTATCAAAATATTTAGTATCTATACATCTAATTTCAGTAAATGAATGTTCTCTACTACCATAGACAACACCAAATTTAGAAGCAATTTCCAAAATTGTATCTACTTTTGGTAAATTTCCAGGATATCCAAAATATGAACATACTGTTTGCATAATTTCTTCTTGTTCTTTACTTGGCCACATTTCATAGTCAGCATTATAATCATATTGAATTTCTTCAATTTTTTTATCTAAAACATGAGCATCGAATCCATATTTTTTAAAAATATTTAAATCACATTCAATATCCTTTTCACTATTTTCTCTTTTTGCTCTTATATAATCATTTGTTAATCTCATTAAATATTTTATAGCTGTTTCATCAAGATTTGATAATCTTTCTCCATATTTAGAAATATCTTCTCCTGTTTCACCTACTAAACTAAGAGCATTAGTTAATTCTGACATTAACCTAGTTCTAACATCATTCTTAAGTTCTTCAAATTTTACCATAAAATTCACCTCACTATAATTCTATCACACTTTTTAATAAAATCAAAAATTTAATGTAAAATATTTAAATTAGTAATAAATTTTATAAAATTTTTATATTTTTGTTGAATCAATCTAAATATATGTTAAACTATTATTAATGATTGATATTTATATATCAATTCGTGTAAAAGAGAAAAAGTTGTAGATACCTACGACATTCGCTCCATTTGAATTATTAGTCGAACTTTTTAGTTCGTTTTTTTATAATACTATTTTCGCTTGAAAGGTATTAGAAAAAAGTGTTACTTAAAATATATCAAACTTGGTATATTTTTTTTGTAATAACAATATAAAATTTAAAAGACTTAAATTCTTGGTAAGTCTCGTACTATTTAAATTGAAAAAATGATGATATAAATGATTAAAAAGATAACTTTATCATTTTTTAAACTATAATCTCATTTACATATTTTTTTATAAATGCTATAATTTTTTAGGAGGGTATTATATGGGACTTTTTAACAATATAAAAAATTTATTTAAAAAAGAAGAAAAAAGTGAGGCTAGAGAATTAACAAGTATCAAAGAAGATAATTTTGAAAAAAAAATAAATGATAAAGAAACAGAAGATAAGAAGATAGAATTATATGAGAAAGGTTTATCTAAATCAAGAAATACTTTTGTTAATAGATTAATTAATTTAAATAATAAGACAAAGAAAATTACAGATGAATACTTTGAAGAACTAGAAGAGATTTTAATAGAAGCAGATATTGGTGTAAATACAGTATTATCGTTTATTGAAAAATTAAAAAAGCGTGTTAAATCTGAAAATATTACAGATTTAAATTATCTTCAAGAAGTAATAGTTGATGAATTATTTATTATTTATGTTGATAATTCAATTTTAACAAATAAAATAAAATTTAATGAATCAGGACCTACAGTTCTTTTATTTGTTGGAGTAAATGGAGTTGGTAAAACAACAACAATTGGCAAAATTGCTAATAAAATTAAGAAAAGTGGAAAAAGTATTTTAATGGTTGCTGGTGATACTTTTAGAGCTGGTGCAACTGAACAATTAGTTGAATGGGGAAATAGAGTTGGATGTGATGTAGTAGTTGGACGTGAAAACTCTGATCCATCAAGTGTAATATATGATGGAATAACTAAGGCCATAAATGAAAATATTGATGTTTTGCTTGTTGATACAGCTGGTCGTCTTCAAAATAAAGTTAATTTAATGAAAGAACTTGAGAAAATGAATAAAGTAATTGGTAATTTAATTCCTGGTGCACCACATGAAACTTTATTAATTATTGATGCAACGACTGGTCAAAATGGAATAAGTCAAGCTAAAAATTTCAAGAATATTACTAATATTACAGGAATTGTTTTAACAAAACTTGATGGAACGGCAAAAGGAGGAATTGTTCTTGCAATTAAAGAGGAATTAGATATTCCTGTTAAATATATTGGACTTGGGGAAGGAATAAATGATTTAGAAACTTTTGATATTGAAAAATATATTTATGGTTTATTTAAAGATATGATGTAGGAGTCTTAAATGGAAAAATTAATTTATTTAAATAATTTATATGATTTATATGGAGAATTACTTACCGAAAAACAAAAAAAGTACTTTGAAGAATACTATTTTAATAACTTATCTTATGGAGAAATAAGTGAAAAATATAATATAAGTAGAAATGCCTGTTTTAAACAACTGAAAATTATAGAAGAAAAATTAGAGAGTTTTGAAGAAAAATTAAAATTATTCTATAAAAAAAATAAAATTAATGATATAATAACTAAAGTAGAGGATAGTAAGTTGAAAGAAGAACTTGAAAACTTGTTTTAGGAGGAAAAAATATGTTTGAGAAAATAGTATATATAAGTGATCATGGTGCTCATGTAAAAGTTAATGATTTAAAAGTCAATATGATTAATCAACATTTAGTATTTGTTGATGGTACAAGACAAATTGTTGGAGAAATTGAATATGTTCATGATGATATAATTGAAGCAAGATTTATAGGAGAAATCATTAATAATAAATTTCAAGGGGGAATTATAGCAAAGCCTGGTTTAACTGCAAGTATAAGACTTATGGAAGAATCAGAAATGCTTATGATAACAGGTTTAAATGAGTTTGGTTATATGACAATTGGAAATAGTCCGTTTTATAATAACAAGCCTGTTTATATGAGTATTAATAGTTTATTTAGTAATCATTTAACTATTTTAGGTAATTCTGGATCAGGAAAAAGTTATGGTACAACAAGACTTTTACAATCAGTTTTTACAACTCCTAATTTTTATCCATATAAAGCAAGTATGATTATATTTGATAATAATGGAGAATATATTAAAGCATTTAGTAATTTAAATGAAATTAATCCTAATTATCATTTTAAAGTTATTACTACAAGTAATCATTCTAATTTTGAAAAATTAAAAATTCCTGTATGGCTTTTAAATATAGATGACTTAGCCCTTCTTTTAAGACTTGAAAAAGTTAGTCAGTTAACTCTTCTTGAAAGAATGATAAAACTTGCTAAAATATTTTCTTTAACAGATGATGTAAGTTATCGTTATAAAAATCATATTATAGCTAAAGCAATGTTATCTATATTTTATTCTAATAAAATGCCTAGTACTAAGCGAAATGATATTTTTGGAATTTTCAATACTTGTACAACTAATGAATTTAATATGGAAGCAGTTGTGCAAGGAGCAGGATACACTAGAAAGTTTAGAGAATGCTTTAATGTTGATTCTCAAGGAAACTTTACCGAAAGTATATTAGTATCTCAGTATATTGCATCATTCGTTGATCCAGAACTTGATAATTATGAGCCAACAACATTTAATAAATATGATTTAGAAGATTTAGAGCGTGCACTTGAATTTACTTTAATTAGTGAAAATTGGTTAAATAATGATAATACATATGGAGATAGTATAGCAGTTAAAGTAAAACTTCATTCTTTAATTATTAGTGAAAATAAAAAATTCTTTGAGTATGATAATTTTATTGGTGTTGAAGAATATTTATCTAGTTTAGTTATTCAAAATGGTCAAAAATTTCAACTTTTAAATATTAATTTAGAAGATATTGATGATTCAATCGCAAAAGTAATTGTAAAGATTTTTTCTCGTATTATATTTGAATATACAAAAGCTTTACAAAACAGAGCAACTATTCCGTTTAATTTAGTTGTAGAAGAAGCGCATAGATATATTAAAAGTGGAGAAGATATTGATTTAATCGGATATAATATATTTGATAGAATTGCCAAAGAGGGAAGAAAGTATGGAGTACTACTTACTTTAATATCTCAAAGACCAGTAGAACTTTCTGAAACAGTTATGTCTCAGTGTGCAAATTTCTTGATATTTAAGACAACCCATCCAAGAGATATAGAGTATATTAGTAAAATGGTACCTAATATTACAGAAGAAATTGTTGAAAAACAAAAAGCTCTTCAACCAGGTTATTGTTTATGTTTTGGAG
>CAMVAF010000039.1 GCA_947165365.1 uncultured Clostridia bacterium
ATAGTAGTTATTTAGTTAAATTTTATGAAAATCTATTATTAGGAAAGAATAATAATTTGCATTCAAGTGATTTAATTGTTAAAGAATTGTTTGATAGTATAAATTAAATTCTTTCTTTTTTTCAACAAATAAAAGATATTACATACAATATTATGGGTGAATTTTATGAATAATAATGGATATCGTGTTGTAGTTGATGCAGGTCACCTTGGCACGAAGTTCCACAAATAATAAGGATGTAATGAACTTGGATTTGTGATGAGATGATGATGCTTTTATGAGCATCTTTTTATATTGTATATAATTTTATAATATTGGTGTTAAATTCATTTATTTGGTGTTAAAAATATAGTATAATTATTTTAAGTGAGGTGAGCATCATGCGACGACTTAATATATTTGTTGATGAGACTGGCGAATTTGGCTTTGGAAAAGAATCATCTTTATTATATGGTGTCTCATTTACTTTTCATGAACAAAATGATGATATTATGCAAGAATTAAATAAATTAAATAAAAGATTGGATAAAATTGGCTATACAAATATGATTCATATGGCTGATTTGATAATGAGAAGAGAAGATTATAAAAACTTTGATATTGCAATGCGTAAAAGTATTTTTAATTCAATATATCAATTTTCGAGAAGAATACCTGTTAAGTATAAAACAATTATTATTGATAAAAGATATACCAATGACGCTAGAACATTAAGACAGCGCTTATCTATTGAAATAAATAAAATGATTAAGGAACATGAAAAGTATTTTAATCGATTTGATAAAATCGTAATGTATTATGATAATGGTCAAGAAACATTAGGAACTATTTTGGATTCAATATTTTTGCGATTTGAAGGATTTGAACATCGTGTTAATTTTGATCATAAGGAAAAAAGATTATTTCAAGTGTCAGATATGTTAACATTCATAGATAAGTATGATTATAAGTATAAGAATAAAATGTCATTTACAAGAGGAGAAAAATACTTCTTTAGTGATAAAGATATAAGAAGAATATTAAGAGAACTTAGTAAAAAAAGATTTTAATACATTAAAAAAACAACCATAAGGTTGCCTTTTTAAGCGGCGCTTGGCGCCAACACGGGTTTGATCCATTAAATAAATTTAATAGACCAATACGTAGATATCTACATTAGTAATATATCTACTTTACAAGAAAATTATACCAAAAATATTTTTAAAAGTAAATAATTTTAGTATGTTTTCTTGCTTATGTGTTATTATTGTACATTATCATGATAAAAAAATCAAGTATTTTCTTGCACATTAAATAATCTAAATATATAATTTGACTTTTTATTTAACGAGAGTTAACATCACAAACGAAGATGATGATTATGAATAAGAAGACATTTGAAGTAAATTTAAGTTTGTATACTTTATACGATGTTGCATGTAACTTATATTACTCACAATATCCAAGCTATCCCAAAGATGTTAATGTTATTATGAGAAAATTAATGAAAACTTTAACAAAACATGTTGATTGCAATATTAAATATGATGATATTATTGAAGATAAATATTTTTGTTAAATTAAATATAGTGATAAGTTAAATTATGAAGTTGAAATAACAGAACTTGAAAAAGATGTATTATTTGTTGAGTTTTTGAATAATTATAGAAAGTTGAAAGTCACAAATTATGTTAATAATTTGCTTAAATTTTTATCAGTTGAATCGACTAGTAGTAAATATCGTATTAGAGACTTAAAAAAATATTGGGAGAATATAAAATAGTTTTATCACAATATGAAAACAAAAAGCAGCCAATTGGGCATCAAGTAAAATAATAAAAAGTAAGATTAATTGAAAAAATGTGTAAAAAAGTGTGGAAATAGTAATGTGAAAAGTGGAGAATACTCCTGCAAAATTGCTTGCACAAGTTAAATGTTGAGAGGTATAAATGGCTATATGAATAGTTAATGCAAGATAAAGTCATTTTTAACAAATATCTTTTTTTCAACAATTTGTTTTCATTACATACAATATTATGGGTGAATTTTATGAATAATAATGGATATCGTATTGTAGTTGATGCTGGTCATGGAGGAGCCGATCCTGGTGCCGTAAGTGGTAATCTTAAAGAAAAAGATTTAACATTAAAAGCTGCTAATTATATGTATAATAGATTTAAGGAATTAGGTATTCCAGTTGCTATAACAAGAGATACTGATAAAACTTTAACAAGAAGTGAAAGACTTAATACCATGAGAAATACTTTTGGAAATGATTCTAAGGTTTTAGTACTTTCTAATCATATAAATGCAGGAGGTGGAGAAGGCGCTGAAGTAGTTTATCCACTAAGGTCAAATGGAACACTTGCCAATAATATCTTAAACGAAATAGGAGCTAAAGGCCAAATAAAAAGAAAAACATATCAAAGAGTATTACCAGAAAATCCCAAAAAAGACTACTATTACATTATGAGAGAAACACCAAATACTGAAGCCTTGCTTATTGAATATGGATTTATTGATAATCCACGAGATCAACAAAAACTTGTTAATAATATTGAAAATTATGCTGAAGCCGTTGTTAAAGCAGTAAGTGAATATATAGGAGTACCTTATACCAAACCCGGAAGTAGTGAAATAGGGGATACATATACTGTCCAAAGAGGAGATACCTTATATTCGATAGCCAGAAAATATAATACGACAGTTAGAGAACTTCAAGAATTAAATAATTTATCTAGTCCTAACCTAAGTATTGGACAAGTACTTAAAATACCACAAAGAGAAATAATTGATGAAGTAAATACTTATACCATTAAAGAAGGAGATAGCTTATATTCTGTTGCTAATAGATATAATGTAAGTGTAGAAGATTTAATAGATTATAATAACTTACCATCAATATCCGTACCAGTTGGAACCGTAATTAAAATACCGGGTATAGGAGATACTAATAATGATTTAATATATACTGTAAAACCAAATGATACCTTATATCGTATTGCAAATACCTATAATGTATCTGTAAATGATTTAATTAATGCTAATAATCTTTCAAGTAATATTTTAACTATCGGACAACAACTTATAATACCTAAAACTCCAGTTAATGAAACTGATTATGTTGTATATGAAATCCAAAGAGGTGATACACTATATTCGATTGCAAGAAAATATAATACAAAAGTAGATGCTATTAAATCATATAATAATTTAAATAGTGATATTTTAACTATTGGAAGTACTATTCAAATTCCTATAAATCCAACTAATCAAACATATGAAGAATATCTTGTTCAAAGAGGGGATACCTTATATTCCATAGCTAGAAGATTTAATACCACAGTAAATGATATACTGGCTATAAATAATGATTTATCGTCAATTTTATCAATAGGCCAAGTAATCAAAATACCAAGATAAAGCGTAAACTTTATCTTTTTTAATAATTATTAAAAAATCTTTTTTACAATTTATAATTCTTATGATATAATTTACTTATAATAAAGAGAGAAAAATAGGGTGATACTATGAAAACTGTTTTGATGTTAATTAATGGATTTGGAATTGAAAAAGATGATTCATTTGAAGTATACAATCAAGAGATAATGCCTACTTTTGATACTTTAATGAAAAAATATATTTTTGCAAGGCTCACATCAGGAGTTAATACTATTTACGAGGGATATCGTAATATGTCCTTAGAAATAGGTGAATTATATAATTATCATATTTATACAAGAGAAAGTGATAATGGTAACATTAAACAAAATAATACTATAAATCAAATTTTAACAGGTTTAAATACAAGAAAAAGTAAATTGCATCTTTTTGCATTTGTTGATACTTCACTTAAAATATCCGATAATATCAAATCATTTTTAAAAACAGTTAATGAATTAAAAGATAAGAAAATTTATATTCATATTGTTTTAACAAGCACTAATTATGAAGATTATCCAAGAATTCTTGATACTTTAAGCAAAATTAATGTTGATATCAGTGAATACGCAACTATTGGAATGGTAATTGGTCTAGAGACAATTTTAAATTCCAATCCAATTGTTGAATTAAATTTCTTTTTAAAAACATTAATTACTGAAGTAGGTGAAAGATGGCAATCATTTAAACAAAAATTAGATGTTAGTTATGGTACTAAAAAATCCCCTACAAGTATGAAACCATTTGTTGTTAATAATGGATTTGCTTTAGGTAGCAATGATTTATTTATGATATGGAATTATGATAATATTGATTTAACAAACTTTATTAATGGAGTTAAAGCTATTAATTATGGAAAAGAAACCACTAATAATATAAGTTTTTATTCTCTATTTCCAATAACTTATAGTGAACAAATACCATATGTTTTAAATTATGAAAAATCAGAAAAATCTTTAGCAGCAAATATGAAAGGATTAAATTTTAAAAGTTTAGTAATGTCTGATACTAAAGATATTAATGTTATTAATTATTATTTAAATGGATTAGATAATGTAAATAATCAAGATATTACCTATATAGACATAAACCAAGTTGGTTATGATGTTGAAAAAATAGTTAATATCATAAATACGTATCCTCAAGAATTAACTATTATTAATTATGATATTACTAAAAGTGATACGATAGAAAAATTACAAGAAGAACTATCTCAAATAGATAAAGTAATCGAGGGAATATATAATATTTTTATTAACAATGATTTAAATATTATTATAAGTTCTATTTATGGTATGGAAAAAACATTACCAAATGAAAAAGAAGAGATGTGTCATGTTAAATATGATAAAGTTCCAATTATTTATGTAAGTAAACAAATTACTAGAAAAGATTATATTATAAATGATGGAAACATTAATGATTTATTAAAAATATGCTATAAATCAATTAATCAAAATTATTATGGTGAAACAATGTTAATTAAAAAAAATTTTCTCTATAAATTAATCTTTAAATAGGAGTTTACTATGAAAAACAAAATAAAAGAAAATTTAATAGATTCCTATAAATCAGTAATACCTATAACGATTATCATTCTTTTCTTATCATTTCTTTTAAAAGTTTCCAATGATTTGATAATCTCTTTTTTTGTTAGTTCTATTTTATTGATATTAGGGATAACCTTTTTTACAACAGGAGCTGATATATCAATTGTAGAAATAGGGAAAAGTATGGGAAATTTTCTAGTAAAAAAGGGTAAATTTATTTTAACTCTTTTAGTAACATTAATTTTAGGAATTGTTATTACTTTATCGGAACCAGATTTAATGGTTTTAGCAAGTGAACTTCCAAGTATTCCCAATGATTTAATGATTACTTTAGTATCCCTTGGTATTGGTATCTTTTTAATGCTTGGGGTATATCGTATTATTAAAAGAAAATCCTATCGGAAAATGATGAGTATTTCTTTATTTATTATTTTTGTTTTATTATACTTTACGAATAGTAACTTTGTATCTGTATCTTTTGATGCTGCTGGAGTTACAACAGGGCCATTAACTGTTCCTGTTATTGTGGCTTTTGGTTATGGTATTGCAAAAATGCGAAATGATAAAGATAGCAATGTTGATGTATTTGGTTTAGGTGGATTAGCATCTATGGGTCCAGTAATTGTTTTATTAATACTTGGCCTATTCTATAAAACTGATAATTTTTTTGATACAACAAGTTTTGTAAGTAATTTAGGAGTATTAGATAAAATACTAACTAGCCTACTATCAAGTTTTAAAGAGATAATTGTTTCTCTTTTACCAATAGTTATATTATTTATTATTTCAACAATCTTTGGTAATAAAATAAAAAAAGAAAAAGTTATCAAAATATCTTTAGGTTTAATATTAACTATTTTAGGTTTAACACTATTTCTAACAGGTGCTAAATCAGGATTTATTGAAATGGGATATTTATTAGGAATAAAAATAATTAGTAGTGATTATAAAGATTTCTTAATTCCTTTAGGTCTAATTTTAGGATTTATTATTATAACAGCGGAACCAGCTATTAAAGTATTAACAAAACAAATATCTGATTTAACAGAAGGTAGTATATCAAGAAAAATGATTAATTTATCATTATCCATTGGTGTTTCTCTTGCAGTTGCATTATCTATTTCTAGGGTTATTTATAATATTCCCATGATTTATATTATCATTCCAGGATATTTTATTGCAGCAATGCTTATGTATTTTACCCCTAAAATGTTTATCAATATTGCTTTTGATTCTGGTGGTGCAGCTTGTGGAGCACTTACAACATCCTTTTTATTACCATTTTGTATTGGTATATGCACCTATCTTGAAAGAAATGTTCTATCCCTTGCTTTTGGAGTAGGATCCTTAGTTTGTCTAACACCTATTATTACAATAGAATTATTAGGAATTATTTATGATTATAAATTAAAATTATTAAGGTCTAAAAGAAATAATTTTGATGAAACAATTATTGATTATGAGGTGACATCATGAATATAAAATTATTATTTATTATTAATGATAATGAAAAGAAATTAATTAAATTTGTTAATAAATTTCATTTACCATTTAATACTATTATGCATGGATTTGGTACCGCAAGTAAAGGAATACTTGATTTCTTTAATTTAGTTCCTACAGAAAAAAATATTTTATTATCATTAATACCCGATGTAAGAGAAAAAGAAATACTTACCTATTTAGATGAATCATTAAAAATTAAAGAAATAGGTAGTGGTATTGGTTTTACCATAAAACTTACTTCATCAAGTAAATATGTTTTAGATGCTTTTAAAATGGAAGGTGATAAAATGAAAGAGAAAAATGATTATCAATTAATAATAACAATAGTTAATGATGGTTATGCCGATAAAGTTATGAATATTGCTAAAAAAAATGGTGCAAATGGAGGTACCCTTCTTAAAGGAAGAAGTATTGGAGAAAATCAAAGTTTAAAATTCTTTAATATGAATATTGAACCCGAAAAAGATGTTTTATTAATTGTTTGTCATAATAAAGATAAAAATAAAATTATGAGTGAAATATTAGAAAGGGAAGGCATTAATAAAACAGCCCAAGGTATGTGTGTTTCTCTTCCAATAGATAATGTAATTGGACTAAATTAGATAGTGTAAACTATCTTTTTATATGTTTTGTAAGATAAAAGTAGTAGAAAATATTCTTTGGTCACTACAATATTTACGTAAATTTTTACAAGAAGTAATCACATAAAAGAGTTCATACATTTTTGCATGAACTCTTGATGACTTAGAATTTATAAAGTTTTCTATATACCAATTAATGTTGTTATATTAAAACATTAATTGGTAATAGTTTCTAGAGATTTAAAATACATAATTACACCATTGATAACTTCATCTACTGATAATTCTAACCAATTATTTCTTGCATCCTTTAGACTGTTTTTAAAAATACTATTGTTCAAAGTAACTTCTAATCTTTTAACAATATCATTAATATTATTTTCTTTCATTGTATTGTCATTAATAATTAATGTATCTAAAATATTTAGTATCTCATCTTTATTAATATTAGTACTATTGATTAAATAATATATGTCAAATATATCTTTATATCTTGTTGTTCTTATACCAAATCTTAAAAGCGATTTTATTTTTTCACAAATAATTTGTTCCTTTGAATTGATAATAAGAATTGCATTTTCGTTAATAGCTTCTAAATTAAAACAATATTCCTCTTGTTTTATATCAAAATTCTTATGGATACCTATATCTAATTTTGCAGATACTGTAAAATTGAATTTATCTTTCAGAATTACATTAACTCTTTTACCATTATAATCTTGATGATGTAATTCTTGAAAATCTCCATCAATTAATATTTCAATCCCATCATTTATCATATTTAATTTTTCAATAAATATTTTTATTGACTCATCTGCAAGTGAATATTTAATAAAATCTAAATCTAAGTCACGTGTGGCTCTTCGTTTATCATTAGATAGGCCATACATAACTACTCCACCTTTAATAGTTACATTTTTATTTACTTTACTCTTAGAAATTTTACTCAAAATAATATCTTGACATATCTTTGCTGAGGCATTAGCAAGAGAATAACCATTATTTATATATAACCTTCTTAACCGCTCCAAATTCATTAAAAAACCTCTCTCATTAAAGTATCATATAATGATGCTTCATTTTTGTAATATGAAATATATTGTTGAATTTTATATATATCTAATTTATCAGCAATCTTTCGGTAATTAGAAATTATTTCTTTATAATAATCAAATGGAATAATATTTTTTTTTCTTATTAATTCAATTAATATTCTTTCTTTATCATATATATTTATTTTAATATTTTCCACCATAATTTGAGTTTTACCAAATTCAAATAATTCATTTGGAACAAATATTTGTTTTATATTAATATCATTAATTCTACTATCAGATCTTTTTGTCGCTAAGTAAAAATAATCTGGTATAACATCAGTTAAATCATAATAATAGTAAGCACTATCTAATGTAAAAATAGCATTAGGATGTTTTTTACAAATTATTTCTAATGGATTAACATATTCTTTATCAGAATATAATCCATTTTCAATTTTATAATATTTCTCATTCTCAACAGCTTTTTGTATTTGATAATCTGATTTTAAATTTTTTTTTAATTCTTTATGAAAATATAACATAATCACCACCTAATATAATTTTAGACTAATTATTCACAAAAGTCAATTGGTTGTGTATTATTAGTCTACTTTTTTGATTCAATATTTATATTTAATAAAATCATTAACTAATATTTCTTCATGTTTAATTAATTTGTTTTTAGTATTATCATCTAATCTTTGATATTCTTTATTTCTTATTCTATCTCTTAGTTTATTTCTGCTTAAATTTTGTTTAATAGAAATATCAATATAATATTTTATTTCATTGATGTCTTTTATTGGTAAAAGTTCTATATAATGAGACCACGTTAAAACTGGCGCAGGTGGCGCCACATTTTCATTTGAAAATAAAATGTAGAATTTTTTCATTTTCAACAAGGTGCTTGTATTATATTTTTTACCAATATCTTTTTCTAACTTAACAGCATATTGTGTGATAATACCTTCTCCATATTTTTTACCAGCATCGTTTAAAAGTTTTCCTACATTATAGTAGTGCATTAAGTCACTTTTGTTTTTAGAATAATCTTTAGTTTTCTTATAAATTTCATTGTCAATTAATTCTTTTTTTATTTCGTTATAATAATTCATGTTATCCCTTTCTTTTAGGATAACCTCTTTTTATTCTTTTTTGTCATTATATGAAAAAATAATAGTTAAAGTCAACTATAATTTTAATATTTTTTAAAAATTATTTTGACCTCTATAATATATATTATTTATATTATAAAGACCTATGTAAAGTATTTGTCTAATAGTAATTTTTGTGTTATACTAATAAAGTATTATTGATAATAGTAGTAGGTGATATAATGGAATTTACAATTAATGATTTTAGTGGACCACTTGATTTATTGCTTCATTTAATTAAAGAAGCTAAAATGGATATCTTTTCTATTAAATTAGAAATAATTATTGATGAATATTTAGATTTCATTAATAAAATGAAAAATAAAAATTTAGATATAGCAAGTTCTTATTTAGTAATGTCTTGTGAATTATTAGAGATTAAATCTAAAATGTTACTTCCAAAAGATGAAGAGGAAGAAGAAGAGGATGATCCTAAAGAAAGATTAATTAATAGATTAATTATTTATGAACAATATAAAAATGCAATCGATGACTTTAAAAAACTTGAAAGTGAAAGAAATACTTATTATACTAAGATACCTACTAGTATTAAAGAACTTGATGTAGAAAAACCTATCCTTGATAATTTAACTATTGATGATTTAACAGAAGCTTTTAAAAAGTTATTAGAAAGAATAGAAATGGAAAAACCTGTTAATACCAGAGTAACTAAAAAAGAATTATCAGTAGAAGATGAAATGAAATCTATAAAAAGTAAATTAAAAATTAATAAAAAAATGTCTTTTTTTGATTTATTTGAAATAAAAACCAAAGAATATATTGTAGTAACTTTTCTAGCAATTCTAGAAATGGCTAAAAAAAATGAATTAAAAATAATTCAAGAAAATATAAATGATGATATTAAAGTAGAGGCGATATAAATGGAAAATGAAAAGATAGCAGCACTAGAAGGGCTTTTATTCGTTGTTGGAGATGATGGGTTAAATATTAACCAAATGATGGAAATATTAGAAATAGATCATGAAGAAGCTGTTAAATTAATCAATGATTTAAAAGAATATTATGATAATAATAATCGCGGTATAAGATTACATTTTTTAGGAAATACCTTTAAATTAACAACTAAAAGTGAACATAAAAAATATTATGAAAAATTATTAATTAATGAAGATAATAGGCGTCTTTCTAATAGTGCTTTAGAAACCCTTGCTATTGTAGCTTATAACGAACCAATAACAAGAATTGAAGTAGATGATATAAGAGGAGTATATTCAGGACTAATGATACGTAAGTTAGTAGCTAAAGGACTACTTAAAGAATGTGGTAAAAGTACACTTCCAGGAAGACCTATTCTTTATAAGACAACTAGTGAATTTCTAGATTATTTTGGACTAAGTGATATAAGTGAATTACCCAAAATATGTCAAAAAGAGTCAAATAATGAAGAAATAGATTTATATAAATCAAAATATCATGAAGGAATTATTGACTAGAAAAATAATACTTGATAAAATAATATTAGAATAATAGGTGATGGTATGGGAAATAAAAAATATTATAGAAAGAATTATAATAACAATAATAATAAAAAGAATTATTATTTTAAAAATAAGAAATATAATCATAAAGATAATAATTATCAATATGATAATTCTCAATTTGATGTGAATAGAATTGAAGAATTAGTTAATAATAATCTTGGTGATGATAAGATAAATAATAATGAATTTAAAGAAGAAGAATTTATACCTAAGAAAAAAGATAATCATGATTTTTCTTTAGATGATATTCAAAAAGATGTATATAAATTATCAAAGACAGAAAGTTTAGGAGTAGATGTAAATACTGATGATTTAAAAGATGAAATAGAAGTAGAAATAAAGAAAAAACCAAGAAAAAATTTATTAATAAAAACAAGTTTTGGATATGCTTTGGGTATTATTATTCTTTTACTTGCTATTGTAGGTACAACATATTCATATTTTAATTATACAAGAGAAAGTACACAAGCAGATATTGTAACAGGAAATATTTATGTTAAGGTAGTAGAAGATACAGTTAATTTAAATAATAAATTATATCCAACAACAAAAGAAGCTGCAAGAAGTAAAACAGATAATGTAGTAACATTTACTGTTAAAGGACTTAATACATCAGATAAAACAATATATTATGAAATAAAATTAAATTATGGAAATAGTAAAACAGGAACAAGATTCAATGATAAAGATTTAGTATTTGATTTAATAGAAGTAGGAGAAAATGGTACAGAAACATATTTATTAGATGCCGTTAGTTTTCTTAGCGTCGATGGAAGAAGAATATGGGTAGATACTGTACCTCATGGAACAACTACTGAAGTTACCAAAACCTATAAACTTAGAATGTGGTTATCAGATAAAGTAACCATAGACGATGATAACGGAACATATCCAGCAAGTACCTATAAAAACTATTATGCAAGTATTAAAGCATCAGTATATGGTGATATGTCATTAAAAAGTTTACCATCTAGTGTAAAAACAAGTGATACGTTTGTAGAAAATGGTAAAAGTTATTTTAGAGTAAATTTATCAAATGAT
>CAMVAF010000040.1 GCA_947165365.1 uncultured Clostridia bacterium
TTATTATTCTTTCCTAATAATAGATTTTCATAAAATTTAACTAAATAACTACTATCTTCTTTAATATCTAAATAATTATTAAAATAATTACTTCTTACTAAGGCATTTCTAAAATAAACTGATTTATCTTTAAATAAATTATTATCTACATTATAACCTAGACTAATTAAATACTTTTCAATAAATAAAGCTGTTGTTCTTGTATTGCCTTCTCTAAATGGATGTACTTGCCAGATACTAGATGAAAATTTAGCAATATTATTAATTACTTCGACAATATTCATTGTTTTGTAGTTTTTTTCTAATTCTTTTGATATATCATATTCAAGTGATTCACTTAAAGTAGTACAATCACCATATGCTACTGAATCATTATTTAAAATTTTCTCATGTTTAGAAAAATCCACTTTTCTAAATTCACCGGCAAATTCATATACATCTTGAAATAAAAACTTATGGACATATTTTAAATAATCAACCGATAATTCAAACTTATCTTCATTTAATAATTCAACTATTCGAGCAGAAACAAAATCACATTCTAATTCATTATGATTTATTTCATTTTTCTTTTCTTTTGCAATATAATATTCTTTTAGTTCTTCTTTTACTTGTTCGATAGTTAAATTACCAAGAACATTTTCTTCTAATAATTTCTCTAAATATTTAGAAGGTTTTAAATTATCTACTTTTTGAAGACCAATAGCCATATCCCACTCTAGTTGTTTTATGTAATAACTCGGTTTATATTCTTCTTTATATTCATTAACACTTGAATCTAATTCTTTTTCGCTCATAATTTGCATCTCCCAATCATTTATCATAATATTATAGCATTACTTTATCCAAATATTCATTAAATATTTTATTCATAATAATAGGAATATTTTTAACAAATACATTATATTGTTCTGTATAAGATGTCATTTTATCACTTTCTTCTTCATTTGTTGGAAAATCACTAATTCCTTTTATAACTATTATTGGAATATTATTTATTTTACATATATAACCAATACCAGCGGCTTCGGTATCAACTATTGTAATATTGTTATCTCTAACTAATAAATAATCATTCCACATTACCAAAGGTTTATCTGATGTACCTAAAGTACCCGTATTATAGTTAAATTTTAAATTCGATAAATCTATATCAACATTAAATTTTTCTTTGACTAATGGTTCAGTTTCTCGGACAGTACAATCATATTGAACTAATTTATTAGGAATTATGATATCTAAATTATGAAATTTATCATCAACTCCAGCACAAGTTCCAATTACAATTACCTTTCCTAAATTAAACTTATCTATCATATATTGAGTACATCCTGCAGATGCTACTTTACGAACATTAGATCTATATACAACTATATCATTATCTAAATAGTTTATTATAAAATATTCACCATATGGTGAAATCAAACATTCATCATGCTTCTTTCTAAAATATTCTAAAGTACTTTCCCATTCAGTACTATTAGCAATACTTATTCCAATCATTTTTTCACTTCCAATGTTTTCTTTCATTTTTATTTTCTTTTAATATCAATTACCGTATATTCTGCTATAGTTCCAGTTTTAAATTTAATTGCCCAATCACTAATTCCAGAATTTACAATAAAAGTGGTGTTATCTCTTGTTTCCATGCCATATACTTTATCATTAGCTCCTAATAGTAAACCAATCTGTCCTAAAGGAAATAATTGACCACCATGAGTATGACCTGATAATACCAAATCAACTCCTGCTTTAATTTCACTTTCATAATCATTTGGCTGATGATCCAACATAATGATATATTTATCTTTATCCATGTTATCAGTTAATATTTTAGCATCTGCTCTATTCTTTACTTCAGCATCACTTCTTCCAATAAGAAAAATATTATTAGATAAGTTTAAATAAGCATCTTCTAAGATAATAACATTATTATTTTTTAATTCTCTTTTAATATCATCATCATTATAATTCCTTCTATTATAATAACCTTTATCATGATTTCCATAAATAAAGTATACACCATCTTTTGTTTGTAATGAACCAAGACCATTGGCTCCTTCCACCATATCTTCATATGATGTATCATCATCAACAAAATCACCGGTAACAACTACGATATCTGGATTTAATTTATTTATTTCTAACATATATTCACTAAACTTCTTTCCATCCATTGTTGTTCCCAAATGACTATCTGATATTTGAACAATACGATAGTTTTCTACACCAATATCTTTAGTAGTATAAACAACATAATCTGTTTCTATAACATGGTGTGCTATGTAATAGGCATGAACCATAATTATCATAGTTATAATTATTCCACAAGATAACACTAATAATTCATTAATTTCTTTTTTAGTAATCTTTTTGATAATATAAAAGATTAGTTTTGTAATTGCAACAATTACTATTAAATGAATATCTACAACTATAGCATTTACCATATCAATAAATAATCCTGGTATAAAAAGTAATAATGGTATTAAAGAAATAATCCAAGATAATAATTTATTTTTAAAATGTTTTTTTATAGTATTATGAGTTAATCTAACTATATAAATACTAGATAAAATAAGTAAAACAAAAACAGTCCCTAACAATAATCCATATACCCACATATTCTTCTCCTTATATTCAATTTATATTATATCCTAATTTTTCTAATTCCAAAATAACTATTCTAGATAAATTATCTTTTTTTAGTTTATCTATTTCATAAAATTTAGCCCCTAAAGAATCATCATTTTGATTAGTTATTTTAATACTTTCCTTTATTTTACCGTGATATTTTAAAATATTATAAAATATTCCTGTATGAAATACTTTAATTACTTCATTATGATAATTCCAATCAAAGAAAACAGAATCAGTATCTGATAACCCAAGTTTATCAATAGTTATTCCAACTTCTTCTTTTAGTTCTCTTTCTAAAGCATCTGTTGGTCTTTCTCCAAATTCGATTGTTCCACCTGGAAAATCTAATTTACCATCATAAGGACCACCACATTTCTTTATCAAAAGAATTTTATTATTTTCAATTATGATTCCATAAACACCTAAATGTTGATATTTTCTAAATTCACTCATAGAACATCTACTTTCTTAATACTTTCACATTTTCATACATAAACTCTAATTTATCAATTTCTTTTTCCGTATGGTAATGTCCACAATACCACTTGTCATAATTGATATTCTCTTCTATTTTATCTAAGAAATGTTCCATCCTTTTATCAACCATGCTTTGATCGATTCCAGATAAAAAAACTTCTCTTGGTTCATATTTATATGGACAAGTATGCGTAAAAACAATATCAAAGTGTTTTCCTTTTACTTTATCATATATCAAATTCATTTCTGTATCAGTTAACTGTTCTCCATAAAACCAATGATATCCATGAATTAAGCGATAAAATTTATCAACAGAATAAGCACCACCTATTACTAAAACACTTTTACCATCAATATTATAAATTTCTCCATCTTTTGCAAAAAAAAGATTTGGATAATCATCTTCCATATATACTTTTCCCATAAACATCTCTTTTTCTTTATAAGTATTTATATATTCTGGTCTTTCTTCATGATTACCTCTTATACAGAAAAATTTTATATTTAAATTATTGAGATTATCTTTTAACTTTTTATCTTCATCATTTAAAAGATAATTAATACCAGCATCTCCAAGAATAATTAACATATCATCATTTTTAAAATTAATATTATCAAGTCTTTTGAAATCACGATGTGTATCACCTGTTATATATATCATTTTAACCTCCCTATCTAAAAATATTGTATCATATAGATACAATATTTACTACTTTTTATTTTTATTTTCCGCTACCAAAAGTAAAGCAGGATACATCTCTTCATATATTTTATTTTTATGTTCCTGAGTTAATTTCTCTATTTTTTCATATGATTCAAGATTATTATTTAATTCTATTTCGCCATTTGCAATATTCTTTTTAATAACTAAGGAAGCTGCTTGAGTAGCGATAATATCACATAAATATTTTGATTCTATTAAATCAAATTTAGGGTTATTCGGATCTTTATCTTTCAGGTTTCCCATCATTCTGATATTAATAGGATTTTTAATATTTATGGTAATCACATTGTTATAAGAATTAAAGTATGACTGATATGGGTTATCACTAGATTCTAACATAATCTTTGAAATTAATCCTCCTCCTAATTTTTCTTTTTTATTAGAATCAATTAAGGAAATATTAGCAGTTGCAAAAATATCTTGATATTTTGCTATAACCCGATATTCTTCATTAACCATACCACCAGTTAGTGATATATTTATTACTCCTATTTGATCATTAATTAAATTTCTTTTAGTAAAGAAAATATTATCATCTAATAATTTTAAACCATTTGATTCAATAGTTATTTTACTATCCAGTGGGACAACTTCTTTATCAACAAATAATTTTAATTTATGAACTTTATCATAAACTTGTGAAACACTGTTTGGTACAAATTCCATACCATTTTTAGGATAATATATTTCTTCATCAATAACTTCAATTTGTAAACTAGTTTTAATATCTTCAAAATAAGCTTCAATAATAATTGGAACAATGGTATTATTAAGAGCTTCAATACTAATATTTTTAATTACTAAATGATTATTTATTTCATAATCTTGATATGTAAGTATTAAAGGATTTACTTTAATAGAATCATTTTCAGGTACATTAATTTTTATTTCATCTTGCGGTAAGATATAATCACTATTAATATATAATTTAATATTATAGGTTTTACCTTTTGTTAGTGATATACTACCTCTTGCAAATTTTAAGTATTCATTATTTTTTAGACCATCACCTTCTAAATTACCACCAGATATTTCACTTTTTATTTCACTAGCTAGATATTTATTTAATTTTTTTAAAGCTTCATTAAATTTTTTATTATTAGTTAAATCCGTACTTTCTATTTTAGGTCCATTTTCAATTAATATTTTTTCAATTATCGGATTAATAACACTACTTAATTTTTCATAGAAGGGATTTTTGGTATCAAAACCTGTTCTATTATCTCTTATTATGGCATCTGGTTCTTCCATATTTAAATGAACATAACACAAGTCATATAATCCATTAATAAGTAATTCACCTGATACATTAGTAGCAAGAGATGAATTATTAAAAGCAAACATGGTGTTATCAAAAACAATATCATTTTCATCTTTAACAATAATATTTGTATTATCTTCTTTTTTATTAACATTATGATATAGTTTTAAATGACAATCTAATTTATCTTCTTGAAAACGAAATTTAAAATCATTGGAAGAGATTAAATTATCTTCATTAAATTGGTATGCACTGGAACTTAATGTAGTATTCATTAATGGTTCTACATATATAATCTCTCGATTATCTTTATTTAATAAATATCTAAATGATGGATATTTTTCTATTAAATTAGGAAGACTTTCACGAATCTTTTTGGAAAATTTGATTCTTTTGGATATCCCAAAAGTTATTTTAGTTCCATTATTAGGTATTTTTAATTCTTCTCGATATTTTAACATTTGTTTTTTAGATAATCTTTTTTCATCTATTTCAATAGATGGTGTTAAATTGCGATCCATTTTATAATTTAATGTCGTTATTCTATTATCTTTAATTGTTTCTATTCTTGCTATTTTATGATCATATGCCGATGCTCTTAAAACATCAGATGCTCCTTGACCAAAAATACCTCTTGTATGCGATTTCTCTCCTCCTGAATTATTACCCCCATATACTCCAAAAATATTTTTTAGAGTTTTTTTAGACATTCCTTCAGCGTTATCAGTAACTGATATTAAATAATAATTATTATTATTTTCAAAAAGTTCAATGTATATTACTTTCTTTTCATTAATATCAACTAAGTTATTAACTTCCATACGATGATAACTATCATCAGAATTAGTAAGTAATTCCGCAATATATCTTAAGATATCATCACCTAAAGCATCATTTAATACTCTTTTCTTTTTTCTTAAAGAATCTTGTACTTCAATTTTTTCCATATAACCCCCAAAATATTAATATTTATTTGAGTGTTATTATATCAAAAGTGTCAAATAATGTCAATTAAATTTCTATGCATATATTTTATATAAAAAAATCACAATAATGTATAACATAAAATACTTTATTGTAAAGAGGTTTTTTAATTTTTTTTCTTTATTTTTTCAATTTTTAATGTATAACCTAATGGTTCTAACATTTGTAATAATGTTTTTACGTGTGGTGAATGCATCTTACATTCTATTCTTGCAATAGTAGTTCTAATAATATTAGATTGATTTGCAATATCTTGTTGTGATAGATGGGCATCCTTTCGAAGATGAAGATATTCTTCTATTAAATTATTTTCCATTTCTGTTATTTTATTTTCATATTTGATAGATTTTTCGTCTTTCATTTTTAATCCTCCATATATTTATAACCTAAATCATTAATGATATTTTTGATTTCATCTAGATTTATTTCTTTATTTTTTTCTGGTATTATTGTAATCTCTTTTTTATCTAAATTAACATTTACTTTTTTAATTTCATCTTGTTTCATTAAAGCACTTATAACTTTTTCTTTACAATGCTCACATTTCATTCCTTCTACTTTAATTATCTTTTTGTTTTTATTAAACATCTTTATCCCTCCTCAATCTTAATGTATTAAAAACAACTGTTAAACTTGATAACATCATCATAAAGCTAGCAATCATGGGATTAATCTTGATATCTTTAAATAGTCCTATAGCAATAGGAATCATTAAAATATTATAGAAAAAGGCCCAAAATAAATTTTCTTTAATTATTTTTACAGTTTTATTGGATATTCTAATTAAGGTAATAATTTCCTTTAATTTATCATTAGTAATAATAACATTAGCGGAATTACTAGCGATATCGGTACTACTTTTAAAACTTATGCCAACATCAGCTTCCACAAGTGACGCAGCATCATTTATGCCATCACCTACCATTATAACATAATGATTATTATTTTTTAATTCTTTGATAAATTCTATTTTATCTTTAGGTGATACTTCTGATTGAACATTAGTAATTCCTATTTCTTTAGCAATAATATTAGATGTTATTTTATTATCTCCTGATAGCATATATATTTTTTTATCTTGTAATTTTTTTATTGTATTTATGGCATCGCTTCTTATGGTATCTCTAACTCCTATTAGGGCAATTATGTTATTATCTTCTAAAACATATATAATACTATTACCTTTATTTAATAATTCTTTTTCATCATCTTGATTATCATTAACAATATTTTTTAATATTTTATTATTACCTAGAATATATTCATGAGTATTTATTTTTCCTTTAATACCAATACCAGGTAGTTCTTGGTAATTTTTAATTTCTAAAGTGTTTTTTAAATATTTTTTAAAAGCATTAGCAATAGGATGAATACTATTATTTTCTAGATTACTAATAATATTTAATAAGTCTTTATCATTATATTTAGAATAATTATATATTTTATTTATTTCTAATTTACCATTAGTTAAA
Source organism: uncultured Clostridia bacterium (assembly GCA_947165365.1). Lineage (GTDB taxonomy): Bacteria > Bacillota_I > Bacilli_A > RF39 > UBA660 > RUG12783. The sequence continues at coordinate 7,559 of CAMVAF010000040.1, forward strand.
GTACCTGTTTTATCAAAGACTATGGTATCTATTTTAGGAATAATTTCTAGTGTTTCCGATGATTTGACTAACAAATTATTTTTTGATAATGTTCCAATTGATGTTACAATGGCAAGTGGTGTTGCTAAACCAATAGCACAAGGACAAGCGACTACTAATACGGTTACCAAGCGAATTAATGATTCATTAAAACTATGTCCTAGAAGTAAATAAATGATAAAGGTAATTATAGAAGTTAAAATAATCATTGGAACAAAATAAGAACTTATTTTATCAGTAATTCTTGTTATTTTCATTTTAGAGTTTAATGAGTTCATAACTAAGTGAACCATTTCGGATATTGTTGATTTTGGTCCTATTTTTAAAGCTTTGTATTCTACTACTCCATCATAATTAATCGAACCGGCAAGAACCCCGTCTTTCATTTTTTTCTTAACTGGTATTGATTCACCTGTAATAAATGATTCATCAAAGTGAGCTATTCCTTTAATTATTTCTCCATCAACCGCTATTTTTTCACCACTTCGACATGTTAATATATCACCTATTTTTACTTCATCAATAGTTATTTTCTTTTCCCCATTTTTAGTTTTAATAATCGCATACTCTGGGGTTACTCTTACTAAATCTTTAATCGCATCTTTTGTTTTTTCTTTGCTGTGATGATCAATTACTCTTCCTAATTTAACAAAGTAAATAATCATGGAACATGATTCAAAATATAAATGATGTATTAAATCTTTATTACCATTAATAATTAAAATCATATTAACGAAACTATATATAAAACTTGTTATTACTCCAAGAGATACCAGGCTATCCATGTTTGGTGATTTTTTAATAATATTTTTTATACCTTTTATTAAAATATCACAACCAAATATTAAAAAAGGTATTGTCAATATAAATAAAGATAAACTATAAATAGAAGAATATTTTGTTATATCAAAAAAAGATAATCCTATCATATGGGACATTGAAAGATACATCATTATAATTAAAATGATTCCCAGAATAATTAAATACTTTTTACTATTACCTTTTTTTTCATCATTAATTTTATAAATACCACCATACTTATAGCCTGATTCATTTATATACTTTGAAATAGTTTCAATATCTAAGTCTTCTTCATAATGAATTAAGGCAGTCCCCATAACAAGATTTACTGATACATCTATAATACCTTTTTGTTTACTTAAGTATTTTTCAACATGATTAGAGCAAGCGGAACAAGTCATGCCGTCTACCCTGATAATAATTTTTTTCATAAATCACCTTTGATACATTATTATTATATTATTTAATTTTAAAAAAAGCAATAAAGAAAAAATCCCTACTTCTATTAAGAAATAGGAACGTTTCTTATAAGCCTAATAAATCTTTTTTCTTTTTATTAAATTCTTCTTCGGTGATAACATTCATATCTAATAATTCTTTTAATTTTTTTATTTCTTCATAAGGATCTTCTTTTTTATTATCAAATTTAGAAATAAAATCAGAAATATTATCTTTAGTTTTATTAAATCCTTCAGTAAATTTATCTTTAAAACTTTGTTTTTCTTCTGGTGATAATTCACCTGTTTCATTTTCTAATAATTCAATATCTTTAGTAAATTCTTCTTCAGAATAATTAAAGGTTGCTTTATCTAAGGTTTCATTTAATCTTTTAGCCATTGGCATCATTGATGCAAAATTAATAGTTCCAGAGATTACACCACCAATAACAGGGATTGCTTTAGAAACACCGGATGCTAGAGTTTTCTTAGTAAGAGTATATCCAACAAATGAACATATTTTTTTAATTATTGGATACCAAAAAGTTTTAGTTAAGGCTTTTTGAGGGATTTTCTTTAGAGCTGTTTTAGCTACTTGTGCTGATAAAACTCTAACACCAGATACGGCACCAGAAACACCAAACATAACACCACAATATAGTATTAATTGATTTTTAACTTTTTCATTATCAACCTTTCCATTTTGCCATAAATCATCAGCTCCATATAAATATGATAATTCTTGAGCAAGACGAAGTGACATTCCAAAAAATTGTAGCATGTCAGCGGGAATTGTTGCTGCCATAGCTAATCCTCCTGGAATACCAGCAGCAAAAGATACAATAGATGATTGACTAGTTCTTTTTAATATTAATTTTTCGGCAATATTATTTATTTCTTCTTTGGTAACTCCTGCTTCTTTAGGTCCTTGATTTACAATATTTTCTAGTATATCAATTTTTTCAGAAAACTCTTCTGCTAAAAACTTATTTCGATCAACCCTAACTCCTTGTATTTGAATTGCTTTCGTAATAATTTCTTCTAAGTACATCACTTGTAATATTAGTATTATTTTCTTTCATAATTTCATTTTGTTCCATAATCTTTCTCCTTTTATTTATTTCTTCTAATTACTTTAATTATATCATTTTTTTATGATTTGTTATACTTTTTTTCTAAAATCGTGACTCCCTCACAATGATAAGTCTTCTTAAACATATTAATTTTTTATTTTTTTTACATATGCTCCATCTATTTTACAATCATATGTTGTAATTTTTTTGTTTTCTAAAAAATCTCCTTCATAGTTAATAAAAGGTTCTGGTAAATTATTTATATCTACCCAAATCAATTCATCACATCTATCTTCTTCGATTATTTTAGGAATTCCTTCATATTCTTCAATTTCAAAATAATAATCTATGTATGGCTCTAATACTTTCCCATTTATTTTAAAATAATTTCTTCTTAATACAACATAGCTATTGATTATTTTTTTAAGATTAATAACAATGCCTAATTCTTCTTGTGCTTCTCTTATTAATGCATCATATTGGTTTTCACCTTTATCAATGTGACCTGCTGGTAAAGCATAATATCCTGGCCACAATTTAGAACCTTTTCTCTTTTGAACTAGAATTTTATTATCCTTACAAATAATCATGTGCACTGCACTTTTAAAAATTTCCTTCATTTATTTTTCCTTTCCAAAATCGTGACTACCTCACAGTGATAAGTCTTCTTAAACATATTAACTAAATAAACCTTGCTTATATTATAATTTTCTTTTAATAATTCTAAATCTCTTTTAAGAGATAGCATATCACATGATATATAAATTAAATAATTAGATTGTATTTCTTTTAAATATGTAATTGTTTTTTTATCTAATCCACTTCTTGGAGGATCAACAATAATTAAGTCTATATTTTTAAATTCATTTAGATAATCTTCTACTTTACCATTTATTATTTTAATATTATTAATATTATTATTTTTTAAATTAATTAAAGCATTATCACACGATTCTTTATTAATTTCGATACCTGTAATGCTATTACATAAATCACTTAATAGTATTCCCCAAAGAGATTCTCCACAGTATAAATCTAACATCTTATTAATATTTTTATTTTTTAGATATTCTTTAATAATATTCAATATATGAGTTAAACCTTCTTTATTAACTTGAAAAAAAGCTTCTTTCGTTATTTTAAATACTTTATTATCTATGATTTC
>CAMVAF010000041.1 GCA_947165365.1 uncultured Clostridia bacterium
CTCGGAGGAAATCCCGTACATCCTCATATTACTTATTATGAAAATGAGAAGAAAAGAAAAGCAAAAAAAAGAAATAAAAACAAATAAAGTAACAGTCATTCTTTTAATAATAAGTATTCTTTTATTACTTGCAAGTGGAGCTTATTTTATTATATTAAAAGATAAAAATAATAATTATGATAAGGAGTTATCTAATCTTAACACAAGTATTACTAAAGCCAAAAATAAATTAACAACTGATGCTGAAACAAAAGAAGAACAAGATAAAAAATTAGAAAATTTAAAAAATGAATTAAAGGATAATGTTGAGGAGTTAGAAATATGGAAAGAACTAAAGAAACAATTAGAAGATGCTTTATCATAATTAATGTTATTATTGTTGGTGTACTTGTTTATCTAATTTTTAATGAGAATAATCTTACTAAAGAAAAATTAAATGAAAAAGATAAAATAACGAAAGATTATCAAGTATTAATGAATGATACTTCTATTAGTGAAAAAGAAATAGAAGAAGTTAATAAAAATATTGATGAATTAGAGCATGTTGATGAAACAGTTAAAACAATCAAAGAAGAAGTATTTAAACTTGCTAGCAGCTTAGAACAAAAAATTCAAAAAAATGAATCAAAGATGAAAATTGCCTATTTAACATTTGATGATGGTCCATATTATAATACATATAAAGTACTAAATATTTTAAAAGAAAATCATGTTAAAGCAACTTTCTTTACTACCAATGTTAATGGTGATAAATGCTTTGATAATAAAAATTATGAATGCCATAAATTATATAAGGAATATGCCAAGGCTAATCATACAATAGCCAATCATACTTATACTCATGGTTGGAATCGTGGATTATATAGAAGTGCTGAAAGTTTTATGGATGCCGTTAAAAAACAGGAAAATTTAGTTAAAAGTGAAACAGGAATTATTACTAATATTGTAAGATTTCCTGGGGGAAGTGGAACTCCAGGAAAAACCAAAGGTGCCGCTATGAAACAAGCTCTTTATAAAGCAGGATATGGTTGGGTTGACTGGTCAGCACAAGATGGTGATGGTAAAGGAATATCAAGTCTTGATGAAGGAAGAACCATCTTTAAAAAAAGTATTGATAATCCTATTGAAGTTGTTTTATTTCATGATTATGATCAAAAAACCACTAAATTATTACCAGAATTTATAAAATATCTAAGAGATAGAAATTATATTCTACTTCCATTATTTTATGAAAGTGTTACAATAAACAAAAAATAAGTTAGCAATAACTTATTTTTTTGATAATTCTTTATATTTATTAATCATTGGTGAAATATTAGCACAACTCATAAAACATAAAACTGTATTCTGATATTTTAGTAATTCATCTATTGTTTCTAGACTAATCATTTCACTATTATTAATTTTTTTAGTTAAATTAAAACTTGATACATCAGGATAATCTTCAGGTTTTTCTCTATCACATTTAATATCCATTAAATATGCTTTATCATATAAACTAAGAGATTTTATAAAATCACTTTCTAAAGCTTTAGTTCTTGAATAAGTATTAGGAAGAAAGATAGCAATTATTTCTTTATTAGGATATTTAGCCTTTGCAGAATCATAAGTAACTCTAATTTCTGTAGGATGATGAGCATAATCATCAATAATAACATTATCCCCTATAATTTCCTCGGAAAACCTTCTTTTTGCATGAAGATACTTTTCAATTTCTTCTTTAATAATTTTCTTATCAATATTATATAAAATACTTGCAAGAATAGCAGCTGCAGCATCGAGTATTAAATGCTTACCAAATAAATTAACTTCATAGGAATCAAAATATTCTTTTTTAAAATAAACATCAAACTTGGTTTTATTATCCTCTACTCTATAGTTTTTTATTATTAAATCATTATTATCATTAAAACCATAATAATATCCCTTATTAACTTTTAATTGTAAAGAATTAATATCATCTCCACATAAAATAACATTATTTTTGGTTTTATTTACAAATTCTTGAAAAGCATTAATCATATCAACAATTGTTGGATATGTTTCTGTGTGATCTAATTCAATATTGGTAATTATGGTGTCATGTGGATAGTATGATAAAAAATGTTTATTATATTCACAAGATTCTATAACTAATAAGTTACTCTCTTTATTACCAAAACCTGTTCCATCACCGACAAAATAAGAACAACCTAAAGCATGATTTAAAATATTAGAAAACATTAGTGATGTTGTTGTTTTGCCATGTGTTCCACATACACAAATACTTTGTTTATCAAGAGTAAGTTTTGCCATAACATCTTTATATGGTATAACCTTAAAACCTAAATCAAGACACCTTTTTACTTCATGATGATTAGTATTAATAGCTGCTGTATAAGTAATAATGGTATCTTTATTTAAATTAGGAGTATCCCCTCCTGTATAAATTTTAATATTTCTATCTAATAAACCATCCATGGTAAATTTATAAGAAGTAGCATCATCATAACCAATAACGTTATTTCCTAAATCATGTAAAAGACATGCTAAAGTACTCATTCCGCTTCCTTTTATACCAATTAAATAATAGTTCATATTAATCACTTCCACAAGTATTATATCAAAAAAATAAAATAATGTATCTATTTTTTAAAAATTTCGCTATAATATTCATTGGTGATTTTATGAATTTATATAAAGATTGTACATTATGTCCAAGAAAGTGCCATGTTAATCGCTATCAAAATAAAGGATTTTGTAAACTTAATAATAAAGTTAAACTAGCTCTTGCTAAACCATTTTTCTATGAAGAACCACCTATTAGTGGAGAAAACGGATCTGGCACAATCTTTTTTACAGGATGTAATTTACGTTGTATTTTCTGTCAAAATATCGAAATATCTAAATATATGAAAGGAATTAACGTAAGTATTAAACGTCTTTCAGAAATTATGTTAGAACTACAAGAAAAAAAGGTACATAATATTAATTTAGTAACACCAACAATGTTTATACCAAGTATAATAAAAGCTATTAAATTAGCGAAAAAAAATGGTCTTAAAATACCAATTGTTTATAATTCTAGTGGTTATGAAAATAAAGATATAATAAAATTACTTGATGGATATATTGATATTTATTTACCAGATTTCAAATATTTTGATAATGATATAGCTAAAAAATACTCTGGTGTAAATAATTATGTAGAAAATGCTAAAGATAGTTTAAAAGAAATGATAAGACAAACAGGAAATTGTACTTTTGATAATAATGGTATCATGAAAAAAGGTGTTATTGTAAGACATATGATGTTACCAAATCTTTTAAGTGATTCTAAAAATATTATTAAATATTTACATGATACATACCAAGATAAAATATATATAAGTATTATGAATCAATATACCCCAAATAAAGAGGTAGATGGAATATTAAAACAAACGATTAAAGAAAAAGATTATAATAATTTAATTGATTATGCCATTGAACAAGGCATTAATAATGCTTTTTGTCAAATAGAAGGAACACAAAGTGACAGTTTTATCCCGGAATTTAATTATTTCGGTGTAAAAAAATAACTTTGTTATTTTCTTATCTTTTTAACAAAGTTATAATTAGTCTTAATATTATCATAAATTATATTTAAATATTGATATTCTTTTAAAGTAATAGGAAGTCCTAGTTTTACTCTATCATATAAAGAAAAATTATTTTGATAAACAATACTTTCTAAACGATCAATTTGTTCTCTACATTCATCATAATTATAATATTTTAAAGTTTCAATTAAAATTTCACTACTACTAAATATTTGATTATTATTTGCATAATAGTTACTTAATATTTCATTTAATAATAACTTAGCATAAATTTCTTTATCATTTTTACAAACAGCATCTAATGGTGCATTTTTATAAATATTAAATGATTTTAGCATACCATCATTAAAAGCATTAATTTCAGTTAAAAGAATTTCATAATTATCTTGGTAAAAACCTTTAATTTTTTCTACTATTTTGTAACATATATTGTATATTTCGGCTTCTTTATTATTTACTCTTCTACATATTAAATAATCTTGTCTTATGTGCGCAAATTCATGAAAAATAGTATTTAATATTTCAAAATTATAATAACTAATTAAACCACCTTTTATAATCATATTCTTATTTAGCAAATCTTGATAATTCTTATTTGCTAATTCTATATTACTATCTATATAGAAAATTAAATCTTCTCCATCAAAGCTTGCAACATCATCAAATTTTTGATTTCTTTTCTCAAAAAGAATTCTTCGAACCATTTTTTCATATTTCATTTTTTTTATAATAATATAGCATATTCTTCTAATATCATCCTTATTAAGTTTTTTATTATTGATATTTCTTGATAATACTATTTTTAATATTTCATTCAACATACAAAACCCTCAAATAAGATTATTATAATTAATTTCTTTTTATTTGTCAAAAAAATCATAAAGATAATATCTTTATGATTACTTTATAGTTACAGGAATATCCTCATATATATATTTAATAGACGAATCAGATGGAACAAATTTAGCCACAATATAACCAGATATACTAGAAGTCCCACGTTTAGTTCCATTAACTTTTATCGTTACTTCTTTATCCGCTGATACCTTAATTGTTTTTGATTGACTTGATGGAAAATATATTTCCGATCTTGAAGTACTTAATTCAAAGGTACCAGGAACATTTGCTTTAATTTTAAATGTTGCATAACTATTAGCTGGAATAGAAACTCTAGAAGTACTAACAGTTATTTTAGCATATTTAGCTGTATTACTACTTGAAGAACTTGATGAACTTGATGAACTTGAAGAACTACTTGATGATGTATTATTATCATAAACACCATAATTATAGTTATTATTATAATTACTATCATAATAACTGTTATTATAATTACTACCTGTAACATTAACTATGACTGATCCTTGTTTACCATTTGAACTTTGAAAAACAATTGTTGCCGTTCCAACACTATTTGCAGAAAGAATTGCCGTTATACCATTTGTAGTTGCTACTGTTGCAACAGATGGATTACTTGATGTAAAAGTTAGTGCTTTATTGCTAGCATTAGCAGGTGTTACAACAGGAGTGATAGCATATGTTGCTCCAACTGATAAATTAATAGTACTTTGATTATAAGTAATACTATCAATTAAAGTATCATTACCATTTAAAGATACCTCAACAATAACTTTACTAGAAGCACCAGATGATGATGAAACAGTAATAGTAGAAGATCCTTCTTTAAGACCAGTTACTTCACCATTATTATTTACAGATGCAATTATAGGATTTGAACTAGTCCATGTTAAAGAATTAGCACTAGCATTTGTTGGTTGCATCGTATAACTAATCTTTTGCGTTTCAGATATTTTTAATTTAATCAAATTAGAAGAAATATTTATTGATGTTGGACCTTCTATAATTTCTGAATTTATATCTTTATTTAAGACAATAACTTTAATTTTTGTTTCAAAATTATTATTAATGCTTACACTAATATATGTTGTCCCCTCACCTACTGCTTTAACAATACCATTTTCTACTCTTACAACATTATTATCTTTACTTTCAAAATGTTTTTGATATATATATGCATTATATGGATTAATAACAAGTTTATCACTTAAATCAAATGTTTTTCCAACACCCATAAATAAATCACCTTTTGGAAAATCAATGCTTTTAACTTGAGCTGAATCACTTCCTAAAGTTACAGTAACAAGACATTCATCTCGATATACTTTATTACCATTATGAATATATACGGCATTAATAGTTGTCGTTCCAAGATTTTTTCCTGTTACAAGTCCACTACTACTTACAGTGGCAATATTAGGATCATTTGAAGAAAACATGATAAAAGCATTAGGATAATTGGTAACACTAGCTGATATTTGTCTAGAACTTCCAATTGTTATAATTTCATTTTTATTATCAATAACAACTATTGGTTCTGAACCATTATCCTGATTATTACTATCACCACTTGTCCTACCACAGCTTGTTATCATACTAACAAAAATAATAAAAATTATAATCCCTAATAATACCCAAATTAGTTTTTTATTATTGTTATAAAAACCTTTAAAATCAAATCCACCATTATATCCACTTTCTTCTTCTAAATCAATATTTTCATTATACATAAATCCACCTCTTTTTTTCATAAGTATTATATCATAAATGGTCTTTTTTATCAAATACGCTACTTTAAAATCTAAACTATTTTTTCTATCAATTTCATTTTATCATATATTTATATAAAGTAAAGAAAAAATATAAGTATTACACTTATATTTTATATAAAATCGTCAATTGTTAATAATTCTTCATCAATTTGTTTAAGACTAGGTCTTGCCTTTTCTTGATTATTAGTTATTGCCACATCTATCTTCTCATCCTTTGTTTGTAATTTTTGACTAATATAGGCATCTGTAATCTTTTTCTTTGTTATTGTTCCCCCAGTTGAATAGCGATCCATTATAGAAATATTCGTTATTTTAAACTCTTCAATTTCATCTGTCTTAATACCAATATATTCTTTACTATCAATAACAAAAGTTTTAACAATTTTATATGGATTAGATTTAACTGTTTTAATAATCATTAATCCACGTCTTGCCCTAGCAGATTTTTCAAATTCATCAATTTTTACTCTTTTAGCGGTACCTTTTTCCGTAATAATTGTAATATATTCTTGATCATCATTAAAATTATTAATACTTACAACATAATCATCTTTTAAATTAATCGATTTTACTCCACTTGTTTTAAGACCGACTATTGGGATATCATTAATATCAAACCATAATCCAAAGCCATCCTTTGTTGCAACAAAAACATTATTACTTTGAGATATAAATGCTGATATTAATACATCATCACCCTTTAAGTTCATACAATTAACTGGTTTAGTATAACGAGATACCTTAAATTCAGATAATTTGGTTCTTTTTATCATACCATTACGAGTACCTAAAGTAATATCAAAATCATTATTAAAATCATCAATTTTAATACATGAAACAATTACTTCATCGGCAGGAAGATTAATAATATTACTAATGTGTTTTCCTAAATCTTTCCATTTTAAATCTGGTAAAATATAAACAGGTAAATAGATAAAATTACCCTTATTAGTAAAGAATAATATAACATCCATAGTATTTGCTTCATAAAAACCAATTACATAATCATTATCTTTTAAAGTTGATTTTTCATCTTCTTTAAAACTTCTTTTAGAACAACGCTTAACATATCCTTCTTTTGATACAACAACAATCACATCTTCTTTAGGAATCATTTCTTCTTCATTAATAGATATGTCCATAATTTCATCTTTGATTTCTGTTTTTCTAGGTGTGCCATACTCTGTTTTTACACGTCTTAATTCTGCTTTCATAACACCTTTTAATTTTTCAGGATCATTTAAAATATCTTCAAGACCCATAATTACTTTTTTTAGATTTTCAAATTCATTATTTAATTCAATTATATCTGCATTTGTTAAACGATATAATTGTAACATTACAATATATTCAGCTTGTTTTTCACTAAAGCCATATTTATTTTGTAAATTAACTTTGGCATCAGCTTTATTTTTACTTTGTCTAATTGTTTTAATAACATCATCCAAAATACTAATAGCTTTAATTAATCCTTCTACAAGATGCATTCTAGCTTTGGCATAATTTAAATCAAACTCTGTTCTTTTAGTTACAACTTCCTTTTGAAAAGCAATATAAGCATCCAAAATTGGAAGAATTCCAAGAGTCAATGTTCTTCTCTGTACTATAGCTATCATATTATAATTATAAGAAATTTGTAACTCTCTGTTTTTATATAAATAATTTAAAATCAAATCTTTATTAGCATCTTTTTTTAAATCTATTACTATTCTTACAGGATCATGCCTATCTGATTCATCACGAACTTCCACGATACCATCAATCTTTTTATCCATGGCAATATCAGAAAGACGTCTTACCAACATAGCTTTATTAACATCAAATGGTATCTCATATATTATTATTTGTTCCTTACCCTTTTCTTTAACAAATTTAACTTTACTTCTTACAACTACTTTTCCTCTACCTTTGGTATAAGCATCAATAATTCCTTCTCTACCTTCAACAATACCACCTGTAGGAAAATCAGGTCCTTTTACTATTTCGATAATACTTTCTAATCTACAATTAGGACTATCAATTCTTTTAATAGTGGCATCAACAATCTCAGATAAATTATGTGGAGGAATATTCGTAGCATATCCTGCCGATATACCAGTTGATCCATTAACTAAAAGGTTAGGAAATTTAGCGGGTAATACAGTGGGTTCAGATAAAGTATCATCAAAGTTTGGTGCCCATGTTACCGTATTTTTATCAATATCCTTTAATAATTCATTTGATATTTTTGAAAGTCTGGCTTCAGTATAACGCATTGCAGCAGCTCCATCGCCATCCATAGAACCATTATTTCCTTGCATTTCGATATAAGGAGTAGACTGTTTCCACCACTGACTCATTCTAACCATGGCATCATATATTGATGAATCACCATGAGGATGGAAATTACCCATAATGTAACCTACAGTTTTAGCAGATTTTCTAGTTGCTTTCTCAAAAGTATTACCATCTTTCATCATACCATAAAGAATTCTTCTTTGAACTGGTTTTAATCCATCACGAACATCAGGAATTGCACGATCTTGAATAATAGCTTTAGCATATCTTCCAAAGCGATCACCCATAACGTCTTCTAAAGCTAAATCATTAATTCTATTTATTATTTCGCTCATCCTAACCTCCTATTTGATAGTCATCTTCTAATGTAAAAATAACATTCTCATCAATCCAATTTTTTCTTGGTTCAACTTTATCACCCATTAGAATACTTACTCTTTTTTCGGCTAATGTTGCATCACTTATATTAACTCTTATTAAACTACGTGTTTCTGGATTCATCGTGGTTTCCCAAAGTTGTTCAGCATTCATTTCACCTAATCCTTTATACCTAGATGTTTCCATATTTTTATGATTTTTATATATTTCTTGACGCTCTTCTTCCGTCCATGCATAAAATATTTCTTTTTTATTAGAAATTTTATATAGTGGTGGACATGCTATATACAAATGACCTTCCTCTATTAAACTTCGCATATAACGATAAAAGAAAGTAATAAGAAGTATTTGAATATGCGCCCCATCATCATCAGCATCGGTCATAATAATTACTTTATCATAATTAGATTCTTTTATATCAAAATCATTTCCAACACCGGCTCCAATAGTATAAATCATCGTGTTAATTTCTTCATTTTTATATATTTCATCAACCTTTACTTTTTCAGTATTTAATACTTTTCCTCGAAGTGGTAATATAGCTTGAAAAGTACGATCTCTTCCTGATTTAGCACTACCACCTGCGGAATCACCTTCGACAAGAAACAATTCATTCTTTTTAGGATTTTTAGTTGAAGCTGGAGCAAGTTTACCAGATAAGTTTCTTTCTTGTTTACCTTTAGTTTTTCCATTTCTTGCCTCATCTCTTGCACGTCTTGCTGCTTCTCTAGCAATTTTGCTTTTAACCATCTTGTTCATAATGGTTGTAGCAATTTGTTTATTTTCTTCCAAAAAGAATTGTAATTTTTCAGTAACTATTGCTTCTGTTGCAACACGTGCCTGAGGTGTACCAAGTTTCCCTTTTGTTTGACCTTCAAACTGTAATAATGATTCTGGAATTTGTAATGAAATAATCGCCGTTAATCCCTCTCTAGTATCTGTTCCTTCTAAATTTTTGTCCTTACTTTTTAGAAAACCATTACTTTTAGCATAATCATTAAATACCTTTGTTAATGCTGTTTTAAATCCAACTTCATGAGATCCACCATCAACAGTTTTAACATTATTAACGAATGATTCTATGGTTTCATTATATGTTTCAGTATATTGAAAAGCAATATCAATATTCATACCATCTTTGGTACCAGAAAAACCTACAACATCATGAATAACATCTTTATCATCATCTAAATATTTAACAAATTCTTTAATTCCATCTTTATAACAAAATTCATTCTTTCTTTCAGTTTCTTCATCAAATACAGTAATAGTTAATCCTTTTAAAAGAAAAGCTGATTCTTGCATTCTTTCACTAATCATTGAGAAAGAAAAAGTATTATTACCAAATATTTTATCATCAGGCATAAATCTTACTTTAGTACCTGTTTTATTGGTTGTACCAATTTGAGTAAGTGGAGTATCTACTTTTCCACCATCTTTAAATCTAATGAAGTATTCCCCTTTATCACGATGAATAGTAACTTCACACCAACGTGACAAGGCGTTAACAACGCTTGCACCAACTCCATGAAGACCACCAGATACTTTATAACCTGCTGTTTCAAATTTACCACCAGCATGTAAAACTGTATAAATTACTTCTGGTGTTGATTTTCCACTAGCATGAAGACCAACAGGTAATCCTCTTCCAAAATCTTCGATAGATACACTACCATCTTTATGTAAAGTTATATTTATTCGATCTCCAAAACCATTTATCACTTCATCGATGGAATTATCAACTATCTCCCAAACTAAATGATGTAATCCTCTTCGATCAGTTGATCCTATATACATTCCAGGACGTTTTCGAACTGCTTCTAATCCTTCTAATATTTTTATTGAACTCTCATCATATTTAAGTCCCATAAAACACCTACCTTCAATACACACAAAAAAGCGATACATTCGTATCCTTTTTACTCTACACAATAATTATATACTAAATTTCAAATTAAAAAAAGTAAAAAGTGTCAAAAAAAATATTTTTTTGACAAATAAAAAAAAATACTTGTTTTTTTTATTTGTTTATGTTATTATTAATAGGTCATGGCGAGATAGCTCAGTTGGCTAGAGCGATTGGTTCATACCC
>CAMVAF010000042.1 GCA_947165365.1 uncultured Clostridia bacterium
GTTTTTATTTCATATCCATTTTTTAAAAACCAATCTCTTTCTAATTCTACTTGATCCCAGCAATTACCATATAAATTATTTAATATATCATCCTTATTTTCTAATATGTATTGTTCATACCAATCTAAATTAAAGTTATCGTCATCATAATGATATATTTTTCCACTCTTTCCTAGGTAACCATGATTAATTTTATTTGACATAAAATTCAATAGTTCCTCTGGATTTTTAATATCATCCATTTTTATCACACCTTTTCATTATTATCATAAAAATTAAAACTTTTCAAATAAATAATTCTTTCTAATTATATCATACTTTTATACAAAAATATAACTTCATAAACTTTTTTTATTTATCAATCAAAAAAAGATAGATTTATAATTTATAAAAAATCTATCTTTTTAACACTTTTATTTATATAATTCTTGTTTTTTTAAAGAATATTTTAAAGTACTAAAACCAACTATACTGATAATTAAAGTTATCAAATAAAGAACTATATTATCTCCAGTTTGAGGATTTTCTGGTGGTGGAACATCTCCACCTACAGGTAAAACATTATAAATTACAAATCCTTCTTTCATATTTCCTTCATAATGAACTTCATATGCTGCTGGTACTTCTTCATTAATACTATACTCTATTAATTCACCATCATCATATACTGGTAAATCATTAAATGTATATTTCCAATCATTATCTTGTGATAATGATATTGTTTCATATTCCTTACCATTTGCAAATAAAGTTACGGAAATAGTTATTGGTCTTAGTTTTTCTTGATTATTTACATCATCCCATATTTTTTTTATCTTTATGCTTGTTGTTTCTGGTGTATAAGTATTAGTTAGTGTTGTAATATAACCGTTTTCTGTAATATCAGTTAATTCATATCCTTCTGGAAGACTTGCTTCACTCCATGTATAATTTATTTTTTGTCCTTTATCATACTTAGGTAAATCATTAATGGTAACAGTCCAATCATTTTCATCACTTAAAGTTACTTCTTGACCATTACTTAATTTAAGAACAATATTCTCTGGTCTTTTACCATCTTGATTATTATTATCATCCCATACCTTCTTAACAGTAACAGAAACTGTTTCATCACTATAGGAATTTGCCATAGTAACATGTTGATCAACAACTTTAATATTTTTATGATATCCTGTAATACCTAAAACATTTTGGTATGGTTCTTCATAAGTATTTCCCTTATATTCATAAGTGTGAATTGCATCTGTTGAGTATACAAATAATTGCATATCTTCTGGATGCGTTGGACCATCATCACTAATTAAAAAATAATATAAATCTGCAAAATAAGATGGTATTATTTTATTAGCTTTTCCACCGTTCCAACTTTTTGCTAAATTACCAAATGAATCACCATTACCTCTTGATATAACGTATCCAGCTGGTGCTGTAGGATCATATACATACTCACGATTATAAAATTTATGAACATATTTTAAATATCCTGTTGTTGATAAACTTCCATCTTCATTATATAGAATTTCACCATCAGTATTATAACGATAATGTTCCGTTTTATAACCATTTTCCTTTAAATATCTTTCACTTTCAAAGGTGGTAATACGGGCATTTAAATAATTCTTCAAAGCATATTCCGTAATCCATCTTATAGTGTTTTCGATAACTTGATCTTTAGTTAAACCTAATTCATCAAGATTTTTACCCAAATCAGAAAGTAAACCTGATATATCTTGAAATTTATCTTTTGCTAGGTAACGACGATAAATAATATCTAGTGTTTTATCATATAATTCTTGATTGCTCATCTCATCTTCTGAAACTGATACATCATAATTAGGGATTGTCTCATAATTTGGTTCAATATGATTTCCCTTAACGGTATATGTACCATTATCATTATCCACATCAGTTTCTTGTCTTGTATAATTTCTTATTTCATCTGGTGTAATAATTTTTCCTGAATAATCAATTCCATCAGGACTACCTAAACCTTGATTAATACAATATACTTCATGTTCTACACCATCTAATTCAACATAATAAAGTGCTGTATTATTAACAGGAAATTCAGAGTAAACTGTTGTACTAGTCATCGGTTCATCAATAATAACTTCAACTGAAAATTCTATATCATCTGCTAATTGATAACCATCTGGTGCTTTTACTTCGCGTAAGATATAATTACCTGCAGGAAGTTCATAAACATATTCTTCTGTACTTGTAATCCATTCATGTAAAACTTCTTCTTGTTCATTTAATATTTGAAGAGTGGCACCTGCAAGTGGTGTTTTTTCTTCATTATCAATAACTTTAGTAATATATACTTTAGCTTTTTGAACACCCTCAACAATTGAAGAATCATTTGATTCATCTTTTGGTGCTTTTGCTAAAATCTTAATATTATTTTTAGTATCTAATATTTTTTTAATATCTTCTTGATTATCATTATTAACAGTTGGAATAGAATCATCCGTTGTTATTTGATTATTAGGATCATCATTAATATTAGCAATAGAATTATTTGTTTTATCACTAGTTTCATTTAAAGTTTCATTTTCGATATTTGTGTTATTATCATCGTTACTAGGAGTATCAATACTTTGTATTTCATTTTCTGTTTTTTTAATTGGAATTTCCAAACTATCATTTTCTAATTTATTATCACTATTATCTTCTTTTATCACCTCCTCTTGTTCAATATTATCATTTTCAATAGACAAATCAACTGATTCAACAATATCAGTATCAACAAAATCAATCAACTCATCTTCTGCTCTTACTTCAAAAGGTTTAAAAATACTTAAAAGCATCATTAAAATAATTAAAATAAGAAACCTCTTATTTTTATTCATCCAAATCCTTAACTTTAAATGATGCTTACTATACTATCATCTTGATGATATATTGTAAACTTAATTTACAAAAATTTACACTAAAGAAAAAGAAAAAGACCAAAGTCTATTTCTTATTTAATACTACTTCTAAAGTTAAATCATTTTTGGGATCACCGTTAAACATATCAATCTTACCATCTTTTAGTGTTCCGGTATACTCATTTTTTATGGGACCAAATTTTTCTGTAAATTTAAAGTTATCACCATCAATTGACCAATCAGCATCATAACTCTCATCATCACGATTACTTTTACCGGTACCATCTTCATTTAGAATAATTGTCCAAGCATCAACGGTATTTTTATCTTCTTCGCTATCGCCTACAAACTTTTCAAATTCTTTTTCATATGTTCCTACATACGTTGATAAATCTTTTTTACCACATCCGGTAAGAGCAATAACACCAATAGCTAAAACAAATACTAAAAATAAGTTTTTAAGAGTTTTATTCATAACTTTTCCTCCTTTCTATTATTATTCATTTTTATTATACATTATTACATATCAAATTGTCAAAAATTACTACTAATTTTTGTCGACAAATAAATCATGTATCATATACTAATATTGGGAGTGTATCTATGTATAATAATCCATATCTATATAATAATTATCCTTATCAAGGAAACAATCTTTTTCGAAGTGGGAATATTTTTAATCAATTTAAAGGAAAAAAGATTAATTGGACAAATATTTTAAATAATACCCAAAAAACATTAAATTTAATTAATCAAGCAATTCCTGTTTATTATCAAGTAAAACCAATATATAATAATGCTAAAACAATGTTTAGAATGGTTAATGCCCTAAAAGATAATGAAAATAATAATAAAACAACTAATGATACCGATAATAATATTAAAAAAATAGAACCATCTGATAATAATGATGGTCCCGTATTCTTTATATAATCTATCTTTTGATAGATATTTTTTATTTATTATTCTTTACATAGTTATAGGAATCTCTACACATATCTTCGATTGTTTTTTCGGCTTTAAAACCAAGTTCTTTAAAAGCTTTATCACATGATGCAAAACATTCTGCTATATCACCAGCTCTTCTTGGAGCTATTTTTTTATTTATTTTAACATTATTTACTTTTTCAAAAGTATTAACAAGTTCTAAAACACTAGTTCCATGTCCTGTACCTAAATTATAAATTCTTAATCCATGTTGATTTTTAAGAGAAAGTACATGCCCTCTTGCTAAATCTGTTACATGAATATAATCTCTTACTCCAGTTCCATCACAAGTATCATAATCATCTCCAAAGATACTTAATGTTTCAAGTTCACCTGTTGCCACCTTAACAATATATGGCATTAAGTTATTAGGAATACCTCTTGGATCTTCACCAAGTAAACCTGATTCATCTGCACCAATTGGATTAAAATAACGAAGTATAGTTATATTGAATTTATTATTAGATACATATAAATCTTTCAATATTTGTTCAATAAATAACTTTGTACTACCATAAGGATTAGTTGTTGATAATGGAAAATCTTCTTTAATTGGAAGAGATTTGGGACTACCATAAACCGTTGCACTTGATGAAAATATCATATTGAAACAGTTAAATTCTTCCATAACTTCTAAAAGAGTTAATGTAGAATCAATGTTATTACGATAATACATTAATGGTTTTTCGACACTTTCACCTACGGCTTTAAATCCTGCAAAATGAATAACACTATCTATTTTATTATCTTGAAATATTTGTCTTAATGCTTTTTTATCGCAAAGATCACTGATATAGAGAGGAATCTCTTTACCAGTAATTTTTTTTAATTTATCAATAACTTCTCTTTTAGAATTTGATAAATTATCCACTACCAAAACCTCATAATTATTCTTAATAAGTTCAATAATCGTGTGACTTCCAATATAACCTAAGCCACCTGTTACTAAAATCATTTTACCTCCTCATACATATGAACATTTTCATATATTTCATTTAATTTACTTTTATCACTACTTTTAATAACAATTAAATCTTTATTGCCATCAGAAACATATCTTTTTTTCTCTAGGTTTTTAAAGACCATTTCAATATCAAATTCTTTTCCATTATTATCATATGCTCGGCATCTTTTTAAGAAATCTTTATCAAAGTTTTTATTAAATGGACTAACTTCTGGTTCCCAACCTACTCTTAAAGCAGCTTTTGTAACGTATTCAAATCCATTATAATTGCCTTTTAAGATATATGGATAATTTTCATGTGTTTTTTTATATGGTGATCCAAAAGGTAGCGCTAGTATTTTAGTGTATTTATCTCCTAACAATCCTTCTAATTTTTGATGCATTTTACCAACAACTTCTTGCGTTTTAGCAGTGGATATTTTTGTAAAATCAGCGTGAATAGTCGTATGATTTCCAATATCATATCCATTATCAATTAGAAATTTTAAGATATCTTCATTATATTCTTTTTGATTAAATAAATTATCCATTAAGAAAAATGTTGCTGTAACATGCATATCAGGATGTTTCTTTTTAAATTCTTCTAAGATTCCTACAGCTGAGTTAGGATCAATTTGAAGGGTACCATCACTATTTCTTCCTAAAACATTAAAGTTATTTTGATTACCATCATCAAAAGTTAAAATAATAGGACTATAACCTAATTCTACATCAATAATACCATCCACATAATCATTAAGTCTTATCATACGGTATCCATTATTATAGTAAAATTCTAAATCTTCTCTAAAAGCATTACTTGTTCTATTATAACCATTTTTATCGACATTACCACCAGTATATTTATTTTCATCGGTATCAATTATCCCATGATACATCATAATCGGAACATTACCAAGTTCATTAACATTTTTTTCGCGATACAAGTCATCATTAATTTTACCATTAGAAACTATCGCTTTTATTTCCTTATTATTTTCTTTAATACTTATTATTACATCTTTATCGTAAATATCACTAAATTCTCTCTCTTCTATTATTTGATAACCATCTAATTTTTTTAATTCTTTAATTTCTTTACCTACATAATCTTTTTGAAAATTAATAATAGGTTCTTCTTTTTGATTATTACCTTTAGTTAACATAATTATAACAACTATTATAAGTATTATTGGTATAAAATTTTTATATTTTATTTTAATTTTTTTTCTTTTAGCCATATCTTCTCCTTTAACAAATCTAATATTTTCACATAAAATATTTTGGTGATACTTTATGTTTAAGAAAAATAATCATGGACTTTTTTGTTATTGTCCTTTATGTAAAACTAAAAGAAGAGCTAGTACTCTTCATAATATCATTATATCGGCAATTGGAATCATTGTCCTATATCAAAGTTTGATCACAATTATTGACTTTACAAGAATACATTGTTTCTTCTTAATTATTGAAATTTTTTTCTTTACTTTCTTTGTTTCAAGAATCCTTTTCTAATTACTTAAATAATAATACTATTAAAACAATTAAAGATAAGATTAGACGATACCACATAAAAATATTATAATCATGTTTCTTAATATAATTAAGTAAAAACTTAATACAAAGAATTCCTGATACAAAACTAATTACAACACCTAAAATAAAGGTTACTGGTTCATTCGTTATAAGAGATAACATCTCACCTTTTAAAACCTTAATAGCAACAGCTCCTAAAACAACAGGCGCTGATAAATAAAAGGAAAACTTTGCTGCATCACTACGATTTACTTTTAAAACTCTTGCCATTGATATAGTTGTACCACTTCTTGAAAATCCTGGTATAAGAGCAAAAACTTGAGCACATCCTATTAAGAGAGCATCTTTAAAACTCATCTTTTTTAAATCTTTATCTTCCTTACTTAGTTTATCACAATATTTAATAATTATACCCATAATAGCAAGTGCTACAGCTATTAAAACATAGTTAGTTCTTACTAGTTCATCAATCTTTTCTTCAAATAACATTCCCACAATTGCTGCAGGTATTGTGGCAACAACAATCATCCACATCATTTTACCAGATGGATCTTTTGTGCCTTTAGTAAATCCCTTAATAAACATTTTCCAAAAATCTTTAAAGAAGAAAACTAATATTGCTAAAAATGTTCCAAAATGAAGAGCAATATCAAAACTCATCTCCATATTACCTTCAATAAAACTACCAATACCAAAAACATCTCTAAAAATGATTAAATGTGCACTACTTGATATTGGTAAAAATTCTGCAATCCCCTGAACTATTCCTAAAATTATTGTTTCTATTATTTTTATCATACATCCTCCTTTTAAATTATATCACATAATTTGACTTTTTATTTAATTTTTTTTATAATTTTATTGATGTGTATGAATACTATAATAAATAATAAAGAAAATGAAGTAATAATTAAAAAATCTAAGTTTATTGGAATAATAAAAAAAATCAATAATTTTGATGATATCAACGATATTCTTAATAATATTAAAGAAAAGTATAAAGATGCTAGCCATATTTGTTATGCCTACATTTTTGATAATAAAAAAAAATATTCTGATGATAAAGAACCAACTGGCACTGCTGGTCTTCCAATATTAAATGTTTTAGAAAAAAACGAAATAAATTATTGTCTTGCAATAGTAATAAGATATTTTGGCGGTATAAAATTAGGTAGCTCTAATCTCTTAAGATCTTATCAAAATACTATAGTAGAAATTTTAAATGATAATATTAAGGAAATATCATTATCATCTAAAATAAGAATAACAACTAATTATGAAAATATTAAGAAATTAAAATATCTATTGGGTAATTCACCAATAATTAAAGAAGAATATCAAGATAATATTATTATAGAAACTATTGTAGATAATAATATTCTTTCAAAATTACATAACTATCAATATAAAATAATAAAAAGCGATATCATTAACTGATAACGCTTTTACTACATGAAAAACCATTTTGAGATAATATATTAATTTCTTCATCAATCCCTCTTGTATACATACTAATTGATTCAGAAACACTAGGATTATTAGCTAAATCAACTTTAAAGGTTGTCATATCTGCTACTTGATTATATTCTACTAGCGAAACACTACGTAAATCTTTTGTAGGATTTAAATTATTCATAGTCTCTATTTCAGCATTATTTTCAATTTCAGTCTCATAATTACCAGTAATATTATAAAATATATTATATGTTTTACCATTAAGATATGAGATATTCATTGTTTCATTTAATTTATTACAACTTATACTTTCAATAACATCTTTTGGTTTTTCTATAGGTTTATAAACATCCTTTGCAAATGTTCTTAAACCCCATGGTAAAAATAATAATATTAACAAAATAAATATAGCAAAATAAAGTAAAATATTCTTCATAATCACCTCTACTATATTAATAATATCACATTTTATAAATTAGAGAAAGTATTTTAAAAAAAATATTTTTTTAAATTAAATTTTATGTAAAGATTTATTTAAGGCTTCACCAAGTAAATTTGATATTTTATCAATAATAAAATCAATTTCTTTAGTAGTAACAATCATATCACCATCAATTGGCGCTAAAACTTCCCATACTAATTTTTTTATTTCATCTTCATTTAAAATTCCAACCATTCCTAGAATTTCTTGTTTTTCTTTTTTAGATAAAGTTTTTTTATTTAAATAATTAACTTTATTAATTGGTTTTAATTTATCTTTTACATTATTTAAGTTATCCTTAGTATAACTTATTTTTTGAAACAAATAATTAATTGTATCAGAAACAATGACAGTCGATGATACTACTGTTGGAACTCCAATTGCGATAACATTAACTCCTAATGTATCAAAGGACAATTCCTCTTTATTATTTCCTATTCCACTACCTGGAGTAATACCACTTGTTGTTATTTGAATAGTTTTATTAAGACGATCTATATTTTTGGCACATAAAGAATCTATACATATTATAAAATTTGGTTTAATTTCATTAACAATATTTTTTATTATTTCAAAACTATCGATTCCAGTAATTCCCATAACAGAAGGTTCAAGGATGGATACATTACGATATTTATTATCAACATCATTTAATAAATACATGTGTCTTGTAACAATAATATTTGATAAAGTTTTACTTCCTAAAGCATCTGATATAATATTACGATTTCCTAAACCAATAACCAAACATTTATCATTATCTTTTATTTTTAAGTACTTTAAATTTTTTTTTAATTCTTTTATTAAAACATTTAAAACTTTTGAATAATTATTTGAATCTGTTATATCTTTATATGTAATTGTACAATATTTTCCTTTTTTCTTATTATCAATATCTTTCTCTAAGGTGATTTCAGAAACGTTTATATCTCCTACTTGATAACTATTATTAATAAAATTATCAACATCTTTTTCAATTATTAAATCAGTTCTTAACTCATAATTTGATAAATCAATACTATGCATTTTATCACCTAAAATTATTTTTAGCAAAATCATTGACTTTTATACATCATTTTTGGTATTATATATATGTTTATTAAAGAAGCGAGGTGAAAATAGTGCCAAATATTAAAAGTGCTAAGAAAAGAGTTCTAACTAACAAGAGAAAAGAAACTGAAAATAGTTTAGTAGAAGCAAGAATGAGAAATTCTATTAAAAAAGTAGAAAAACTTGTTAAAGAATCTAAAAAAGAAGAAAGTGTTAAAGAATTAAATACAACACTAAGAAATATTGATAAAGCAACAAATCTAGGAATTATTAAAAAGAACAATGCCGGAAGAAAAAAATCAAGATTAACTAAAATGGTTAACTGTATCGAAAAATAAGCTATCTTAAGATAGTTTTTTTTTAAAATAAAAAGAATGTATTTCTACATTCTATATATACATTGGTGCTCTTGTAAAAAGATTTTCTTCATTATATTTTTGTTCATCGAATAAAGTGATTTTACCACTATTTAAAGTTTTAGGTATATCAATTAATCTTTGGTTTCTACTTCCTCTAAATAACAAACTAAGATCTCGCTCTTCTATTTTAAATCTTCCATCAACTAAAACATCTATTTTAGATAGGAAATCTAAATAAATCGGTTTTGTTTGAGCAAGTTTCATTAATTCTTCAAAAGTAAATCCTGTATATACCCAAATATTTAAACCCTTATCTTTACAATACTTTGCTATTTCATTACAAGCTTCTACTTGAAACATAGGGTCTCCTCCAGAGAAGGTTATACCATCTTGATACTCTAGTTCATCGATTGCCTCATACACCATATCAAGAGGTACCATTCCTCCACCATTGAAATCCCAAGTTCTTTCATTTTGACAACCAGGACAATGATGAGCACATCCTTGGGTCCAAAGAACAGCTCTAAGTCCTGGTCCATCAACTATACTATCACTTTGCAAATCAGCAGCAAGTCTTATATATTCTACTTTATTTTGTTCCATGACAAACTCTATCATTAACTTCTGCTTTTTTAGCATTATTAAATCTATCAAGAGTTCCAACTAAATAGCCAGTAATTCTTCTAATTCTATCGAATTTAACTCCTTCACCAACCATTTTTGTTTTTTTAACTTCTTTTTCCATAATCTATTCTCCTTTTCCTTTTATCTTCCACAACAGTCATAACTGTTAATTTGTTCCATTGGAACACCTTCACCCTCATGTCTTCCACATCTTGGGCAAACATCTTTGATAACCCCTACATAACCACATACTGGATCACGGTCAACAGGATGATTTATTGCACCATAACCTACATCACTATCATGCATAATTCTTACGACTTTTTCAAAAGCATCAACATTATTTACTGTATCACCATCAAGTTCAACATAAGAAATATGTCCAGCATTCGTGTATTTATGATATTTTCCTTCAACTTCCATTTTATGTTTTGCTGTTGTTTTGTAATATACTGGTACATGGAAGGAATTGGTATAGTAATCTCTATCAGTTACACCTTTAAT
>CAMVAF010000043.1 GCA_947165365.1 uncultured Clostridia bacterium
TGTAACAAAAGCATCCATAATTTTAATACTTATTTCTTCAGCCACTTTCGTTCTAAGTACAGTTGCAAGCATAGCAACACCTTGTTCTGTAAAAACATATGGCAAATATTTTGAATACCTTCCCTGCTCAAATTCTAAGGTTTCAGATTGAAACCTTAGAATTTTATAATATTCATCTCTACTTAATCTAAACATAAATCTTTCTGGAAATCTATTTATATGTCTCTTAACAGCTAAATTTAATGTTTTAGTTCCATTAGCACATTCATATAATTTTGCTAAATCACTATCTAACATTACCTGTTTACCTCTTATTTCGTAAATTAAATTTTCTATTACTATTTCTTCTTTTGGTATATCAATTGTTTTTAATTCTTTCATTAATCATTCCTTTCTTTTAAACAGTAATTCCTATAGTTCATTTTAGAAGAATTATTATCTATTTTCAAGTAAATTTACATAAAAAAAGATGATTATTTATCATCATCTTTTTCATGAATCTTTTCAATTATTTTTTCAATATTATTACCATATTCAATAGAATTATCATATTGAAAGATAAGTTCTGGTGTATGTCTTAAATCAATAGTCTCAGCAAGTTTACTTCTTAAAAAACCTTTTGCTTCATCTAGATCTGCTAACACCTTATCTTTATCATTATCCATACAAGTAAAATATACTTTAGCAAAAGATAAGTCATTAGTTATTTCAACTGCCGTTAAATTTACTTGTTTAATTAAAGGATTTTTTATTTCTTTAAAAATTATTTTTGATAATTCAGCTAAATATAAATTATTTAGTCTTTCTATTTTAACACTCATTATTTAACCTCTACCATTTCAAATGTTTCAATGATATCACCTTCACGAATATCTTGATAGTCTTCTATGGTAATACCACAATCATATCCTGAATTAACTTCTTTTACCGCATCTTTTTCTCTTTGAAGAGATGCAATCTTACTTGTATAAATTACAATACCATCACGAATGATTCGAGCTTCACTTCCATTTTTAATAGAACCTTTAGTTACATGACTTCCAGCAATATTACCAATTTTAGAGAATTTAAAGATTTGTCTTACTTCTGCTTCTCCTGTAACCTTTTCTTCATATACTGGATCTAACATACCCTTAATAGCAGCTTCCATATCTTCAATAACTTTATAAATAATATTATATAGTCTTATTTCAACAGAAGATTCTTTTGCTAAATCACTAGTTTTATTAGTAGGTCTTACATTAAATCCAATAATAATGGCATTTGAAGCACTTGCTAACTTTACATCACTTTCGGTAATAGTTCCAACACCACTTCTTATAACATTTACTCGAACTCCATCAACATTAATTTTTGATAAAGATCCACGTACTGCTTCTTCACTACCTTTAACATCACATTTTAAGATAACACTTATTTCTTTAACACCATCTTTTACCATGTTATAAAGTTCATCTAAACTCATTCCAGAACGATTAGTATCTTTATGGTTACTACGAAGTTTACGTTCTTCTGATACACTTCTTGCTTCTTTTTCAGTTTCAAAAGCCATAAATTTATCACCTGCTAGAGGAAGTTCATTAATTCCTGTTACCTCAACTGGAGTCGATGGTCCTGCCATCGTAATGTTATTTCCTTTATCATCTTTAATACTTCTTATTTTTCCATAACTATTTCCAATAACAACAGGGTCACCAAGTCTTAAAGTACCACTTTGGACAAGCAAACTTACAATACTTCCTATTTTACTATCATTTCTTGCTTCAAGAACTGTTCCTGTAGCATAACGATTTGGATTAGCTTTTAATTCTTTCATTTCACTAATTAATAAAATAGTGTCTAATAGTTCATCTATTCCTGTACCTTTTTTAGCAGAAATATTACAAGTTACCACATCTCCTCCAAATTTTTCAGGAATAAGTCCATTTTCCATAAGTTCTGTTAGTACCCTATCAATATTAGCATCTGGTAAATCTACTTTATTAATTGCGACAACAATAGGCACACCTGCTGCTTTAGCATGATCAATAGCTTCCTTTGTTTGTGGCATAACGCCATCATTTGCCGCAACAATTAAGATAACAATATCAGTGACACTAGCACCACGGCTTCTCATCTCAGTAAAAGCCTCATGTCCTGGAGTATCAATAAAAGTTATTTTTTTACCGTTTACTTCTACTTGATAAGCTCCAATAGCTTGAGTAATTCCTCCGGCTTCACCAGAAGCAACATTAGTTTTTCTAATGGTATCAAGAAGAGTTGTTTTACCATGATCAACATGGCCCATAATCGTAATAATTGGTGCTCTTAACACTAAATCTTCTTCTCGGTCTACAATTTCATATTCTTCAAAATTAGATTTATCTGTTTTCTCTTCCCTTGTTAATTTCTTATCATAATCAATAACTATCATTTCACAAGTATCATAAGGTATTTCTTGATTAATAGTAGCCATAATCCCTAAATTAAATAGTTTCTTAATAATTTCTGATGCTGAAACTGAAAGACTATCTGCAATATTACCAACAGTCATTCCATCATGATAAATAATAGTATCATCCAATACTTTATTATCCATTAATTTATCACGATGCTTATATATTTCTTTTTTACCTTTTAAATATTTATTCTTATTAAAGTTATTATTTACTTTATTTTGTTTTTCTTGTTTTTTTAGTTTTTCAGGACGAGTATCTACTTCATCTAAATCAATATCAATACTATCAACAAGATTAGATACTTTCTCTTCTAATTCGGAATCATATTCATAATCAGGGTTTGTATTCTCTTTCATACTATCTATTTCATTATCTAAGATAGTAATTTCTTCATCTGTTAAGAAGTCTTCTTCTTTATTCTTTTTAATTCCAAGTTCTTTACATAACTGAATAATTTCTGAAACTTCTTTTCCGACATCTTGTGAATATTCTAAAATATTCATATTCTCACCACCTATCTAATTATTTATTATATTTCTTATTTCATCATATATGCTATTTGGTACATCACATTCTAAATGTTTAGCAAGTATTTTATTTTTTATTTCTTTTTCTAAAACATTAATATCTTTTTTGATATATGCACCTTTTCCATTCATCTTACCAGTTGGATCCACTTTAACTAAACCTTCTGGTGTTCTTACTATTCGAAGTAATTCCATTTTCGGATATTTTTCTTTAGTAACCACACACGTTCTTAAAGGTATTTTTCTTTCTTTCATTATTCACCTTTAATATTAATTCCCATTTCACTTGCTTCTTCCATATTTTTTATTTCAATTTTAAATTTTGTCAAGCGACTAGCAAGTCTAGCATTAATTCCTTTTTTACCAATAGCTAATGAATAATTATCTTTATCTCCAATAACAATTGCTTCTCTATCTTTTTCATTAGTTATTAAAACCGTTAAATTTTTAGCTGGTAACAAAGCATTTTCAATAAAGATTTTAGGATCTTTATCATATTTTACAATATCTACTTTCTCTCCACCTAATTCTTTAATAATATTAGCAATACGTACACCTTTTTCTCCAATACAAGCACCAATTGGTTCAAAGTTAGGTCTTTCAGAGTATACAGCAACTTTACTTCTAATTCCTGGTTCTCTTGCTACTGAATACATCATAAGTGTTCCATCACTAAATTCTGGTATTTCGTGTTCAAATAATCTTTTAACAAAACCAAAGTGACTACGAGAAAGTTTAATAACTAAATTTCTTCCGGAATTATCTACTTTAGTAACATAAACTTTAATCGTACTTCCCATAACTATTTTTTCACCAGGAATAATATCTTTTTTAGGTAGTACTCCATTACTTCTTCCAAGATTTATATAATAGTTATCAGTATCTTCCAATGCTACTGTTCCAACAAGTAATTCATCTTTTTTATCCTGGAAATCATCTAAAATCATTTGTCTTTCTGCTTCCCTTACTTTTTGAACAACAACTTGTTTAGCTGTACTTGCAGCCACTCTTCCAAAATCATCTGTTGTAACTTGGGTATCAATAGTATCCCCAATTTCTAAATCTTTATTTATCTTTTTTGCATCTTCTAAACTTATCTCTATTTCAGGGTTATTTACTTCTTCTACGACTGTTACATATGAATAAACTTTAATTTCTCCCGTTACCGGATCAACTTTAGCTTTACCATTACTTTTACCAGTATGTTTTTTATAAGCAGCAGTAAGGGCAAGTTCCATTGCTTCTAATATTTTAGCTTTATCAATTCCTTTTTCTTTAACAATAGCATCTAATGCTCCTAAAAATTCTACTTTAGGATCTACTTTTATTTCTTCTTTCTTTTTCATTATACACCTTTACTCTTTCCATATATATCTAAGATATATTCTTCATTAATTAAATCTAATTCATCAATTAAAGGATTAATTATTTTAGTAGCTTCTACTATTTTTTTAACATCAATTGTATCACTACTATCTAAACATATTCTTAAATAATTATTATTTCCTTCCTTTTCGTATTTAATACTATCAATACATAAATTAAGATTATCTAAACTATTTCCTATTTTATTTTTAATTTTCTCTTCCATAATCCCTCCTAAAGATAAATTAAAGGAGTGGGTTTCCCCACTCAACATAATAATTATACCATATTTTTTAAGTATTGCAAGTATTTTATAAAATAAAATATTATTAAATAAAACTCCTATAATTTTTTAAATAAATTTTTAAATTTTTACAAATGGTTGACTTAATGACACTTCATTATATGCAAGACTGGCTAAATTAATATTTTTTTCTTTTGATAGTTTATTTTGAATGTAATTTAAAACGAAGAATATTACTTGTTCTTGTCTTTCAATCTCTTCTTCATAATTATTATCATCAATATCAAACTTAATATAATTCAAACCAATTACTATACAATTAGATGGTGCTAAAAAACTATCATTAATTGGACCAAAATATTTATATTCTAAGTTATCATTTAAATGAAAATAATCTTGATAAGTTCTTTCTATAAAAGAAATCGCTTCATCATATTTATCCTCTAGTATATTATTTAACTTATCATTAAATACTTGATTAAATATTTTTTTATCTTCATCAGTAAATAAATCAATATTCCCTTTATTTTCAAGAGCAAAATATTTGGAAATGCGATTTTCTACATTATCTTGATCAATCATTTTTATTTTTTCACTAATAAGATATTCATCTAATTTATTTAATTCTAATTTTTTATATAAATATTTAAAAAATACATATTCATAGTTATCATTCATCATTAACCTCCTAATTTAAATTTTACAGTATTATTTTACAACAATGTCACTTTCAGTAATTAACCACATAGCATTTTGATTTTTTAAATCATTAAAAGGAATTAAAAATTCATGTCCCCAAGATGCAACAATAATACCATCATCACTTACATTAGATATAAAAACGCTGTGTCCGCCTCCTTCATTCCAGGTCCTTGTTGAATCATTATGCATAGACCCATCAGTTGAAATGAAATGAATATCTGATCCATAAGAATATACTCCCATTGAATAAGATTTACCATTTTTTAAACCATTTTGAATTTTTTTAGCTAAAGATGTTATTTTTTGATTATCTTTATAATTATTATATTCTTTCAAAACCGATGATTTATATTCAATTCCCTTCATACCTAAATATCTATTAATACGATCAACGTCTTTTCCTTTAGTTGTAGACAAATACATTTGATTTGAAGCATCTAAAATATGTCTACCAAGAGGATCTAATTTACTGCTTAGTAGCCTTTTATCTACAACAACGTTTCCATGTGTATCAGTAGTTAATAACTTTCCTCCATAATCATCAGTATTATAATTCAAATATAAATCAGCTAATAATTGATTATAATTTGGTTTATTTGTTTTGGAATCATACATTGAAAAACCGAATTTTTTTTGAAATTCTTGTTCTTTCCCTATGAAACTTGTAAATATTTCATTAGCAACTGATGCATACGAACAGGCTCCTTTATCATCAACAGAAGTTAACAATATTGAAGCATCACTTTTACTCATTCCGTAATTATCTACTAAGAAATTTTTTACAGAATCATATTCTTTAGAAGCCCTTCTTCTAAAATGCGGTAATGGTAAACCTTTATTTTGACAATCCTGAATTTTTTTCATAGCTTGACTCGCTGAAAGCACATTACCATTTTCATCAATAACACTTGTTAAATATAGTAATCCACTTTGATTAACACCATATGTTGTGTCTGATGTTTCACCTATTGCTCTAAACAATTCACTAGGTTTTTTATATGTTGAGTCATCATTTTTTCGAGTAATAATAGAAAATAAATCATATTGATCTCCTAATAAATTCAAGTTTTTTAAAGAAAGTAACATTTCATTTAATTGATTATAAGTGTATTTACTTGCAATATCCCTTGCATTACCATTTCGGGTAATAAAATTGAAATTGTTTTGCATAATTGCTGCTTCCAATATTTTGGTTGCCTCTATTCTAGAACAATTATTCTTACTCATAATACCATTAATAATTCTTCTTATATCTACATATTCGTTATTTACATCATTATTACTATTAATATCAAAGCTATTCGTTTGATTAATGCCAAATAATCTTTTAATTGAATTTTTAATATTTTTAAATCGCTTATTTTCCATTAAATATTTAAAAAATCCTTGCTTATCGACCTTACCCACACCATCAGTAAATTGTAATAATTCTGCTGGAGAGTATTCTACATTAAATCCATTAAAGTTATAAGTATTCATTTTATTTATTACACTATGTTTATTATTTCGGAAACCATCACCCATCTTATTAATAAATGGTGTTGTAAGCATCGTCATATATACTGTTTCCCATGTCTCTTGTGGTATATTTTGCCAATCTATATTTTTTCCAGTTAAGAAATCTATTCCATATCCTCCAAAATTTTCTACTAATTCTTCAATGGTTTCATTAACACTATTTGATAATCCCAAAGCAAACTTCTTTCCAAAAGTTGTTCCCATAAGTCCTTGAATAAATGTATTATCGCTTTTAAATATGCCTAATAAATCATCTGCTTTTCCACCATATCCTTTTAATGCACCAAGAAATTTTTCTGTACTTACAGCTAGTAGACCTTTTGCTGCTGCATTTACCCAACTTGCAACGCTTTCGCCTTCGCCACTTCGAAGTGTCTTTTCTCTTTCACTTCCTACTGTTGATGCAAATATCCATGCACTCATTGCAGCTGGACTTACAAAGGCTGATAGCGCTAATGCTGGTGCCATATTTCCAACACTACTTGATAGATTATATGTTAATTTTAAAATTTCGTTATGAGCCCCTCCTGCTGATAACATATTTTGTAGGTGCATTAAATAATAGTCATATTCATCCATTTTTCCATCAGCATATCTTGCATCTAAAACATTACTTACTGATCCTATCACTCCATCAGTAAATCCTTGTAATCCCGTATATATAAATCCACTAGTTTTTCCCCATATATCACTAATGATTTCATTATGAATTATTTGTTCCATTATTTCTTTTTGTGGATTTCCACCCATTAACGTATAAGCGTCACTTGCACTTTTATATCCTCTGCCATCCATAATCGTATTATATAATGTGTCATCTAATAAACTTGCAGCTCTTTCCTTATCAGTTTTATATATTTTATAATAGCCTTTTATTTGCCAATCTGTTAAATATGCTGCATCAGCACCTAATAATTTTTTTGCATCTATTATATCAGCATCTGTTATATCACTGGTATCTATATTTTCTAATAATCCTAATTTAAATTGTGCCTTGGATGCATCTAAAGTTACTTTATCATTTACCATTCTATTATAACTCACGTCAATGTTTTGAAGTATTTTTGCTGATATATTTGCCGATGTAAAGTATGATCCTAGTCCTCTTTCTTGAAAATTACGTTTTACTAATTTTTTTGCTTGTTCTTCATAGTCATCAAATCCTCTTTCTTCATAATACCTGCTATAATATTCTTCCATTAACTGATATACATTCTCTGCTCCTTTATTTATGGAAACATTGGTTAAAAACTCATAATTAAATGTATTATTATATAAATCTTCTTCTGTGTACTCTTGGCTTAAATTATCTAAATATCCAAATTTTTTTAGACTTTCTATCCATAATTTACTTTTATCAACATACCCATCCGAATATATATCCAAATCATTCATCGAAAAACGTGATACTATATAATCCTCAAAAAGAAACCCATCTCTTATTTTCTTAGTTTCTTCAATTATTTCTTTTATTTTATTTTCAGGTGTTTTATTTTTAAATTCATTATCAAAATCTCTATTAAAATAATCATCTAGCATTTTAAAAGACTGTATCGCTCTACCAATATCAATTTCAAATTGTGCATCATTAATTACTCTTAAGTTATTCTCTTGACAAGCATACTGAATACTATCTTTAATGTTTTGTTCAAATTTACTATCAAATGTACTATTATACGATAATACTAATAATGCTTTATCATAATTATTCTCGGCTTTTTCCCATAAGTATGAAGGAATATTACTGTCTTTTGTACCTACACTATTTAAATCAAAATCACCTAATACTTTTAATGCAAAACTATTTTTATATTTATCTAACCCTTCTAAATAGGCTTTACTTCCTATATCTTCATCACTTATTCTTAAGTAGGAATTCTCAATTAAATTATTAAATGTAGAAGGTACTGTATTTCTTAAAAAATCTTGATATCCTAAAGCTAAATTATCTTTAAATCTATCTAATATATCTTGATAACTTCCATCAAATAATTCCCCCATATTATCAAATATATAGGAATATTCATCGTAACTCATTGGAGTATCCCCAATATCTTGATCCATAAAATTATTATATAATACTTCCATATCACTTTCATCATATATGGTGTTTATTAAATCTTCTAAATCCTTTAAATCTTCTTTAGAAGTATTATCATATAATATTAAACTCTTGTTAGTAGCTCCACTGATTCCAGATATAGAATTTGCTAAGGCCTTCAATGCTGCTTTGGTATTATCACCTAATCCATCATAATATGTTCTAAGTTCTCCTGATAAACAATCCGCATATGATGTATTACAGTCCATCGGCATAGAAGCCATAGCATCCAATTCACCAATGACGCTTATCATACTACTAAAAAACATAAATATTTTAACTTCTTCAGCATCTAATGCTCTTTCTTGTCTTCTTTCACCTATTGATGGTGGTGAAGGTAAATAACCTCCTCTACCTGATCTTTGATTATTTTCTTCAATATTTTTTAGTCTATCCAATTCTTTATCAAGAGAATCAGTTGCAAATGCAATTTTATCATCTTCTTTTATAATTAAATACACATTATTTTCTTCATTATATTCTACTTCGACATCAATACCATATAAATCTTTATATTTCCTTTTTATTTGTTCAATATTACTACTATCGTCTATCTTTTCCATTTTGGCATCTTGTAATAATTCATTATTAACTTGTTCACTGCCACTATCATTTACCATAAGTACCTCATACCATATAAATTAATCATACCATATTTAGTAAATATGTTCAATAAAAAAATTAGAGTTTATCTCTAATTTTATACCTCTTGAATTATAACAATAATTATTGGACGAGATTCAATTTCTTGATAAAAATATTTACCAAGTTTTTCCCTTATTTCATATCTTATTGCATTATAATCTAGTATTTTATTATTTGCTAGATAGTTTCTAATAACCTGTCCCGATATTATTTCACTTTCCTTTAAAATATCCATATTATCTTTAACATAAATAAAACCTCTTGTCGATGTAAATGGTCCTGATAATATTTCTTTTGTCTCTTTATCA
>CAMVAF010000044.1 GCA_947165365.1 uncultured Clostridia bacterium
CTATTGCAATAAGTTTAATTAATGATCCTAAAATATTATTTTTAGATGAACCAACATTAGGTTTAGATGTTATTGCAAGAAAAGAATTATGGAAAGTTATTAATTCCTTAAAAGGTAAAATAACCATTATTCTAACAACTCACTATATGGAAGAAGCCGAAAGCTTATCAGATAGAATTGGTATTATGGCAAATGGTAATCTTGTAGATATTGGGACTTCTAAAGAACTTATTAAAAAGACTAAAACCAAAAATTTTGAAGATGCCTTTATATCAATTGCTACAGGAGGAAAACTTTATGAGAATGATTAATTTTGCTAAAAGAAATTTTAAAGAATTAATAAGAGATCCATTAAGTTTAGTCTTTGAAATAATTTTACCAATATTCTTATTATTTATCTTTCAACAATTTGATATACCAGCTGATAATTATAAATTAGAAAACTTTACACCATCAATTATTCTATTGGGATTTTCCTTTATTACTTTATTTAGTGCAACACTAATTTCTAAGGATCGAACATCTTCATTTTTAATTAGATTAGGTACATCACCAATGAAATCCAGTGATTATATTTTAGGATATATCTTATCTTTATTACCAATTATATTAATGCAAAATATTTTATTCTTTTTAGTAGCTATTATGATGGGATTAGAATTTAGTATAAATATATTATTTACGATATTGGTATCAATGGTTATTTCCATATTCTTTATATCACTTGGAATATTAATAGGTAGTTTAGTTAGTGAAAAAGGAACTGGTGGTTTAGGAAGTATTATTGTTCAATTAGTATGTTTTACAAGTGGCATGTATTTCCCTAAAGAAGTAATGGGTAACATCTTTATAGTTATATGTAAAATATTACCATTTGAAGCATGTCTAAATATAATTCAAGGAACATTACACAATGATTATAGTAATTTATCACTTACTCATATAATAGTATTTTTAATATATTTTATAACTATTTTATTATTATCAATTATAGTATTTAAAAAAAGAATGATTAGTGATAATAAATAATTGTAATATTAAGATAATAGAATCTTTAGAATTTTTTTATAGTAATGTAAAAATATTATATAACCTTAAATGCCAATGATAATTGCTCTTTTTCAATCGATAATTGGTAGAGTTAACAAATAATATATAATAGAATTATCAGTGAAAGGAGGAAAAAAATGTTAGGAAATAAGATTCAAAAACTTAGAAAAGAAAATAATTTAACACAAGAAGAGTTGGCAGAAAAAATAGATGTTACAAGACAAACAATAAGTAAATGGGAGCTTAATGAATCAACACCTGATATTATTTATTCAAAAAAGATTGCCGAAACATTTAACATAAGTTTAGATGAATTACTTGAAATAAGTCTTGAAGAACAATTGATAAAAAAGATAGATAATAATAGAAATATTTCTAAATTAACATTTGTATCATTAATTATAATTGGAATTTTGATAGTTGGATTATTAATTATTTTAATAATAAATAATGATAAATATAACAATTCAAATTATAGTAAAACAATTGATAAAGAAGTTAAATGTGAATTAAATGGAAATACTTATATAAGAAGCTATTCTTTTTATGAAAAAACGGGTCATATATTTCAAATTGATGGGAATAATTTTGATTTTATTGAAGAATTAAATGATGCAGATTATTATATTGCTATAAAACAAATAGAAGAATATTTTTCATCAAAAGGATCAACTTGTGTTGTTAGAGATATGTAAAATGATATGCTAGAAAAATTAAATATTAAGAGAATGAAAAATATTTCTCTTTTTTATGATACAATAATATGTGATTGGAGGACAATATGCCAAAAGAATTATTAAATGAATTTGTTGATAAAAATTGTACAATAACCTTGATGGGTGATAAAAATAAAGAATTTAGGGGTGTTGTTATAGGAATTGAAGGATATTGGATAAAGATAAAAGATGATGAAAGCATAAGAGTTATTAATGGTGCAATGATCCAAGATATAAAAACCAATAAATAAAATGATTATTGATAATAATTAAGCAATAATTAAGCAAGATGTATTGATAAAAATAATTAGATGTAATCAAGATACACCAACAAGTAAAAATCAAATGTATTATAAAATTAATTTGTGTTAAATATTTAGAAAAATATTTTGTAGTTTATTACATATAATAATAGTGATATACTATTTGACATTATTAGGTTTTTATAGTATATTATTATTGCATTGAAATGTGCAATAATGTAAAAAAAGCTGGTGATTCCCACCAAAAGAGGAACTTAAAAAAGAGGCGATTCCGGCTTTAACAGGAAATTGAAAAAGCGGTGATTCCCACCACAAAAGAGGAACTTAAAAAAGAAACTAGAGAGCTTACTCTAGTTTTATTATATAAATTATTATATAATATTGGTAATAGGAATACTTAATGGAAGATACAATAATGATTTATCAAAATATGGTATTGATAATCTATGTATCATAATCCCTATAAATAATGCAAAACCAATTATAGATAAAATTATTAATAATAATTAATAAAATATTAGGAGGTTCAAATGTCTTTTTTTCCACCAATTCCTTTAATTAGGAAAAAATTAATCATAAAAAAATTAACAGAACATCAAGCATTTTCTAAAGAAACTGCCAAAACATATGAAGAAGTAGGAATCATTAATCCAAGTGGATTTAATAAAGTTAATGAAAAACTAATTAAAGAAAAAATATTAATAAAAACTAATGATGGTAAATATTATCTAAATAAAAAATAATATAATTAAAAAATATGATATAATAATACATGAAACGGAGGTCTTATGAAAAAAATATTTGGAGGAATTAATTTAACTTGGCCTAAAATCATAATTATGGCAATAATTGCGGGAATTTATACAGCTATTATGGCTATGATACCTATAGCAAAAGATACATCATTTAGTGACTTAACAGTAACTTTTGAAGTATGGGTATTATTTGGAATATTTATTATTATGAATAGTAAAAGTGCCAAAGATTCAGCTCTTAAATGTTTTATTTTCTTTTTAATTAGTCAACCATTAGTATATTTAGTTCAAGATGTTATAAATCATAGTAATTTATTTAATACTTACTATCGATATTGGTTTATGTGGACTATAGCATGTCTTCCAATGGGATTTATTGGATATTATATGAAAAAAGATAAATGGTGGGGATTACTAATCTTACTTCCAATGTTATTACTGGTTGGAGAAGAAGGTATGGGATATTTTTCCAAAACAATGTTTTCTTTTCCAAGACACCTTTTAACTACTATTTTTTGTATCGTAACCATAATTATTTATCCTCTAGCTATTTTTAATAATAAAAAGATTAAAAGAGCTGGTGTTATAATGAGTGGCATTATCGTTATTTTATTAGTTATCTTAAGTATTTTAAATCCACCAGTATATAGTACAGATCTTATTGCTAACGGAGATACCTATCATTTTGATAATACCTATAAAGTTTATTTAGAAGATCCAAAATATGGTAATTTAAGTATTATATATGAAGAAGGTATTGAAGATTGGATGGTTCATGCCGATTTTAAAAAAGCCGGAGAAACAGTCTTTGTATTAGAGTCACCAACTGGTGAAAAGAGAGTTTTTGATATTTCTATAAGAAGAGATAGATATACTATTAAAGAAAGAAGTAATTAATATTTAAATTAGATGATTTTATAATTATCTAATTTTTATTTATTTTTTTTTTAGTGATGTGATACAATAATGACGTGGTGAGAAGTATGGAAAAATCTTTAAATAAAAAAGATTACCTTAGAATTTGTCTTTTATATGGAATGGTATATGCTACAATTCCTATTATTATTTTAGAAATTACTTGGGATTCTCTTGCTAATATGATAGGTCTTACTGATGGATTATTAAAAGAATTATTAGCATCTTTCCTAAGAGCAGCTTTAATTGAAGAAGCATGTAAGTTTTATGGTTTCATGAAAGCCCATAAAGAATATCACTTTAGTAATGAAAAAGAATATATGATTGGTGCTGGAATGATAGGTCTTGCTTATGCTATTATTGAAAAAATTGCTTCCGGTAATGCTATAGCTATTATACTTGGAATAATCTTTCCGATGCATATCTTATGGCAAATGAATCAAGGAAGACATTACTATAAATATCAAAAAGCCAAAG
The DNA here is from genome assembly GCA_947165365.1 of uncultured Clostridia bacterium. GTDB lineage: Bacteria > Bacillota_I > Bacilli_A > RF39 > UBA660 > RUG12783. The sequence goes on from CAMVAF010000044.1 coordinate 4,177, forward strand.
AAGAAAAAGATGATAAAAAAGCTAAAAAGGAATTATTTCTTGCAACCTTTGTTATTTTCTTATTACATGGTTTTTGGGATGCCTTATTAAGTCTTGTTTCATATTTTGCGGAAAACAATAAGATTCCTAATGCCGATATGATTGGTAGTACCTTACTTATAGCAATTATATTATTTGGAATTATCTATATGGTTGTAAGTATTAAAAAAATAAGAAAAGTATTAAAAAATCATCAAGAAATATCTAAAAAAGATGGAAAGGAGACGAAATGAAACAAAAACTAATTATTAAAACCATTCTTAGTTGCTTATTAGGAGCAATATTATGGTGTGGTATCGATTATGTTATTTGCTTAATTAAGAAAGAATCATTTACTGATACCTTCTTAACTACAAAGAATTTAATCGAACTATTATTATGTTCTGTTGCTGCAGGTTTTGCATACTATAGTGCTGGGAAGAAAAAAAATAATATTCAATAAGAATATTTTATTAGGAGAATATAAATTCTCTTTTTTTATGATAAAATAGAAATTGTTATTAAAACGGGCGAATGTTCCATGAAAAATTGGTAGAGAAAAATATTTAAATATCATATGATTGTATGTGAAAGAAGGGATGATTATGGAATTTGGGAAAAAGATTATGAATTTAAGAAAGAAAAGTGGTTTATCACAAGAAGAACTAGCGGAAAAAGTAGGAGTAGCAAGACAAACAATATCAAAATGGGAATTAGGTGAAACATCACCTGATTTAAAAGAAGCTAAAGAGTTATCTAAAATATTTAATGTAAGTTTAGATGAGTTAACCGATAATGATATTAAAAATGTATTAGTAGAAAAAACATCAAATACTGAAAAACTTGCAGGACTAATTTTAAAAATAATGAAATTTGTAGCTATTTTTATAGTAGTACTTCCAATACTTTTAATAACATTACGATTAATTTTTAAAAATATTCATGAAAAAAATTCTGGAAGATTACTAAATGTTAACATTAACTGTACACTGCATGATAAAACATATGGGTATGAATTTAACTATTATGAAACAACCGGAGAAATCAAAGAAGCAGGAGGAGATGGTTACCTTGCAAATATAACCGGAATTGGTAAATATAGTGATGCTTATGAAACTTTAGATGTTATCGATGCCTATGTCAAAAATAATGGTGGAACCTGTACAAGAAGTGAAGTAACCCCTGTAAATAATAATTAAATTACTAAGAGAATACTTCTCTTTTTTATTGTTAAAAAACTTTGCGGATATTATAAAAATATTTGATAGTATTCTAAATAAATAATAATGTATAATTATTTTGAAAGGAGAAACTATGAAACTAAATGATAATATTTTAAATTTAAGAAAAAAGAATAATCTTTCTCAAGAACAGTTAGCCGAAATTATTAATGTATCAAGACAAACTATCTCTAATTGGGAACTTGGGGAAACCTCTCCAAACCCTGAACAACTATTATTACTTTCTAAAACATTACATATAAGTATTGATGAATTGTTAGGTAATGAAAATAATTATTCTAAAGAAGATAAAAATAAAACTAATTATATTTATCTTGGTTCAATGATAACTATTGGATTAATTACTTTATTATATGGTGTTTTTGCAAATAGATTTCGAAATGATGAAATATTATTTATTACTTTAATTGGTTTTATCATTGGACTAGGTATAGGTCTGATTATTAATGGAATCATTTCTAAATTATCTGGTAAAGAAAAATAATTTTAACAAAAAGAAATGATTGTTTTTCTTTATTTATCAAGAAAATTTAATATTAAAAATAAAATTTGTCTAAATAAAAAATAAATTTGTTTTGCCAAAATATTGAAATTCTATCATAAATATGTTATTCTTTATAAGGTAGTGATTATAGATAAACGAAATACTAGAATTGCTAGTATTTTGTTTATATTAAGGAAGTGGTAGTAATGAACAATAGTATGGCAGTTCAAGATGGAGCAATACTTGAATCAAAATCAAAAATAATGTCTAAAATAAAAAGTGTAATTTATTATTTAACTAAAAGAAGTTTTGATATAGCATGTTCTATTATTGGATTAGTATTTATGATACCACTTATTTTAATTGTTAAAATATCTTATATACTAACAGGTGACTTTAAAAGCATTTTCTATACCCAAAAAAGAATTGGTAAAAATGGCAAAGAATTTAATTTCTTTAAGTTTAGAAGTATGATACCAAACGCTGATTTTGTATTAGAAAAATTATTAAAAGAAAATAAAAAATTGAGAAAAGAATATCAATTAAATAAAAAATTAAAAAATGATCCAAGAATCACTAAAATGGGTAATGTGTTAAGAAAAACTTCCCTTGATGAATTACCACAAGTATTAAATATCCTAAAAGGTGATATGACAGTTATTGGGAATCGTCCATACCTTCCAAGAGAAAAGAAAGATATGGGTAATAGTTTTGATATAATTGTTCAAACAAAACCAGGATTAACTGGATACTGGCAAGTATCAGGAAGAAGTGATACAACATTTAAAAGAAGACTAGAGCTTGAAGAATATTATTCCCGTCATGCTGGTCTTAAATTAGATATAAAAATATTTTTCAAAACATTTGCTGTTGTCCTATTTAAAAAAGGCGCTAAATAGACTAGAAATAGTTTATTTTTTTTAAAATTATGTTAAAATAAAGAAGTAGGAGTTACTTTATGAATAAGAAGGATGGAACAATTTATTTAATTATTACAATAATCTTTATTACAATTAGTGCAATTATTTTAAAACATACTGATTTATCAAATAATGTTTTACTTAGTAAATCAATTCAAGTTATTATTATATTATTTTTAATTAGAGTATCATATGGCTGTACTTTATATATTAAAAAACAATATCAAAAAAAGAAGTATTCTTATGGTATAGTTATGAATTTAGGATTATTAATTTTTATAAATTTAAATATTCTAAGACAAATAAATTTATTAATTGTTAATAGTAGAGAAACTAGTATTATTGATGTATATAATAATACCATAAACTCTTTTTCATATTTTGTTATGTTAACACTACCTTGTATTATTATTTTAGCAATATATAGTATTATTACAAATATTATTTTAATAAGAAAAGAAAGTTTTACTTATCGAAATTTTTTAGGAATAATTTTAGGATTTATTTCTTTAATTGGTTTATTTGGAAGTCAAGGATTGTATACTCTTATTTCTAATTTATTAACAGGAGATCATTTATTTATCAAAAAACTAATTGATGTTTTAACAAATGTTACTTTATCGTACTTTTATACCCTAATTATTGCAACACTTTATTGTAATATTAAAGCATCACGTCATATTCCATCATTTGATAAAGATTATATTATCATTTTAGGTTGTAAAATAAGAAAAGATGGAACACTAACACCACTTTTAAAAGCTAGAGTTGATAAAGCAATCGAATTTGCTAAGACGCAAAAAGAGCATACTGGTAAAGATATCATTTTTGTTCCATCTGGTGGTAGGGGAAGTGATGAAGTAATCGAAGAAGCCGAAGCTATGAAAAAATATTTAATTGAACAAGGTATAAATAAAAAGAATATTAAAGTAGAAGGTAAATCCACCAATACTCTTGAAAATATGAAATATTCTAATAGTATCATTATTAAAGATAATAAAGATGCTAAAGTATCATTTTCCACAACCAATTATCATGTTTTTCGAAGTGGTGTTATCGCTAATGAATGTGGTTTAGATTATGAAGGTATGGGAAGTGATACCAAATGGTATTTTTATACTAATGCTTTAATAAGAGAATTTATCGCTAATATTGTCGAAGAAAGAAAAAAACATCTTGGTTTAATAGCACTAATATATATATCAATTATTACTTTAATTTTAATTGGTCATCATTATCAATTTATATCATATGTATAAGAAGGAATTTATATGAAAAGAATATTTTGTGGATTATTAATTATTATTTTAACCGGTTGTACAAATAGTGAAATTAATAATATAAGTAATAAATTAGAAATAGATAATTTAAATTGTCAAATAGAAGAAAGTATTGATACTCATGGTGGCTTTTTAGGTGATGGAGATTCTTTTGTAAAATTAAATTGTAATGATTCTCAAGATACAGAAATAAAAATAAATTGGCAAGAATTACCATTATCAAGTGAATTACAAAATGTAATGGATATGAAATATTGTGATGGTAAAGGTTGTCTTAATGTTTATGAAAGATATCAGATACCTAATATAACAAAAGGTTATTATTATTTTCTAGATAGATATAGTGAAAGTACAAATAAAAAAAGTGCAGAAAATATTAATAATAGAGCATCATATAACTTTACTTTAGGAATATATGATAGTGTAAATAAAATATTATATTTTTATGAATTAGATACATAGAAAGAATTATGTTTCATTCAAATAGAGGTAATTATGAGTTATTTTAGTATCTTAATGTTTATTTTTGCAACACTAGTATTATTATTTGGTTTATATATTTATAAAGGTCATGATGTAAGTAAATTATTTGTTAGAGCATCATTTAAAAATTTAACTAAAGAAGAGTGGATAAATATTGGTAAATGGACAATGATTTCTAGTATCTTTATATATCTAATTGCTATTATAGTATATATTTTTAATATTTAAGAAAGCTAAGCCTTTCTTTTTTTATACTAATTCATATGTTGTAATTTTGATTCTAGAATCACTTGAATATTCTATTAAATACTTATCATCTTTATAGATTGGGCAACCACTGGTTGCCCTTTTTGTAAAAGGTGTTTTCAGAAATATTTTCTTTATCACTATTAAAAGTATTAATATAAATAGGATTTTTTATATAACTAGAAACATCTATTTCTTCTTTATTAATTAATTTATTCTTCGTTTCATCACTTAGTCTTTGATATTCTTTTGATTTAATTTTTTCACGAAGTTTTCTGTAGCTTAATTTTTGATTAATAGTTATTTCTATATAATAATTTATTTCATAAATGTTATCTAACATCATAAGTTTTACATAATGTTACCAAGACATGAATTGGACAGGCAATGCCTGTCTTTTTGAGAATATCAAATAAAATCTTCTCATATTTTTCAAGTTTTGGATAGAAAAACCTTTTCCAAGTTCCCTAGTTAATCTTTCGGAAAACTTTTTAATTAAACCATTTCCATATTCAGCACGTTCTTCACCACCTTGAGCTTCCATTATCATTTTACCTACATTATAATAATGAGATAATTTATTTCTATTAGTAAAATAAGTATCTATCTTTTTATCAATAACACTTTGTACTAATTCTTCTTTAATGTTACTATAGTATTTTTCTTCTAATTCGTTCATAAATAACCTCCCATTATACTAGTTCATAAGTTGTAATTTTGATTCTAGAATCACTTGAATATTCTATTAAATATTTATCATTTTGTTTACATACAATAATTCCAATAGTTTTATCTTGATTAATATTTTTAACATGTTTATCAATATAATTTTTATAAACCATAA
>CAMVAF010000045.1 GCA_947165365.1 uncultured Clostridia bacterium
TCATATCGACATTAACTGATGTCAAATTAGGATTCCCATCAAAAGCATAATCTCCTATTGTTGTTACACTATTTGGTATTGTTACATTAGTTAAATTATTACCAGAAAAAGCAGAATTTCCTATCGTTGTTACACTATTTGGGATTGTCACACTTGTTAATTGATCATCAGCAAAAGCACTACTTCCTATTGTTGTTACACTATTTCCTATTGTTACATTAGTTAATTGATTATCTTCAAAAGCATAATCCCCTATTGTTGTTACACTATTTGGTATCGTTACACTAGTTAACTGATTACCAGAAAAAGCACAATCTCCTATTGTTGTTACACTATTTCCTATTGTTACACTAGTTAACTGATTATTATAAAAAGCATAATCTCCTATTATTGTTACACTATTTCCTATTGTTACATTAGTTAATTGATTATCTTCAAAAGCATAATCCCCTATTGTTGTTACACTATTTCCTATTGTTACACTAGTTAACTGATTACCATAAAAAGCATAATCTCCTATTGTTGTTACACTATTTGGTATTGTTACATTAGTTAACTGTTTACCAGAAAAAGCAGAATCTCCTATTGTTGTTACACTATATCCTTCTATTGTCTTTGGAATAACTACATTGCTTCCACAACTTACACCATTGCTACTATCATTATCATTTGTTATTTCATCACTACTCTCAACACTTGTGAAATTATATCCAGAAATTGTCACTCCTTCATTTTCAGATTCATAATATGTAAAACAACTAACATCTGTATAGACAACATTAGGATCATCTACCCATATTCCTTCTCTAGCTTCAACTTTTATTTTAAATGATAAGGCATTACTTCCTGTTATACTATTCCATTCACTTGTTGTTAATACTTTCTTATTCGTTGTTGGTGTTCCATTATAATATTCTACTCCATCTATAGTTGTTGCTCCTTCAGGATATGTATCACTTATTAAAATATTGCTACTATCCACATATGCTTTTATACTTATATTTTCATTAATACCCTCTATTGTTCCTTTTGTTGTATTTGGACTTATATATCCTACTAAGATATGATTACCATTTTGTAAATTTCCATTATATTCTATTTTATATTTACTTTCAGCATAACTATATCTATTTGTATAATAATCTCCTGTTTCATTTGTTCCTAATCCATTGCCTGTTAATGATACTTCTAAAGTTATTGGAACATCTTGATTATTATTTACACTATCTAGAGTTATTACATATTCTATTCCTCCATCATAATCAGTATCACCTACTACATTTATAGATAATGTTTTAGCGTTTACAGTATCTGTTTGAGCTTGTTCACTACTTATTGGAAAAACATTTTCTAAAGATATAGTATTCCCTTGTTGATGATTAAAATAGATTCTACCTACTCGAACAGTATTTGCTCCACCTGTTCTTGTGTAATTAAAAAATGCTACTGAAATTCCTACGGTTATCACTAATAAAACAACCATACATGTTATGACTAATAATGTTTTTTTCTTTTTCATTTCCATATCTTTCACTTTCTTTCTACCTCTTATGACCCCGTTCACTCAACTGTGTCTCGGGTATTTCCTTTCATATTTTTTTAAAACACTTTTACTTTATAATTTTTATATTTATTATTTACTATCTACGAGTCATTATAATACTTTAACTTAGATAGAATTATCCTTGTCGTTCTAACTTTAAAATATTACTTTTTTATCACTTCTTTCTTATTTTTTTTTCGTGAATAAGACACATTTATCTTACTCTCTAACTTATAACTCAATATTACTAAATTTTAGGTTAAAAGTCAATTATTTTTAGGTGTTTCACAAATTTTTCATAATATTGTTATTTAATAAAAGTATATCCTCTTTACACACATATAAGATTTTTACAAATGAAATAGCAATAATATAATAAACATTTATCATTATATAGATTTATTATTTAATTATATTTATAATTGTTTTGTAGTAATAAAACTTAAAGTAGTTAAATCTAATAAAGATCATTTAGGTCAAGTTATGGTTTATAAAAATTATATTGATAAACATGTTAAAAATATTAATCAAGATAACACTATTGGAATTATTGTTTGTAGAAAAGATGATAAATATTTAATAGAATACTCAAGTGATGAAAGAATCAAAATTACCACTTATGAATTAATTTGATTTTTTGAAAAAAAAGAGTCTATTAAACTCTTTCTACATCAAGATTTACCATAATACCATTAAGGTCGTATGCTTCTCCTCTTTTATCTTTTATGATATTAATAGATAATGTTTCATCCATAATATAATCAAAGTATTCATTAATAATATTAGAGATATCTTCTTCACTATCATAATATAAAGTTATACGATCAGTAATATTAAAATCTTTAGTTTTTCTTAAATTTTGAACTTTACTAATTAATTCTCTTACAATACCTTCATGTACTAAGGAATCAGTAAGACTGGTATTTAGCACAACAAAGTTATTATTTTCGTAACTTGCATCAAATCCTTCTTTAGAACTAATTCTAATTTCTACTAAATCTTTGGTTATTTCATGAAGACCATCTGATAACTCTAAATTAATTTTTTGATCATTTTGTAAACTATTTATTTCTTCTTCAGATAAAGATAATAGTTTTGTTTGAAATTCTTTAATTAAACTACCAAATAGTTTTCCACATACTTTAAAGTTTGGTTTTACTTCAAATGTCATATATTTAGATAAATCATTGGTAAAAGTTACTTCATGAACATTAAGTTCTTCTTTAATAAGGGTTGTTAAATCACCAATAATATCTTTTGTTTTACCATCAAGGATTACTTCAGATAATGGTTGTCTTACTTTAATTTTAACATCTTCTCTTGCACTTCTTCCAAGAGAAATTAAATCTCTTACTAAATCCATTTTGTTTTCAATATCTAAATTAATTAATTTTTTATTAGCTTTTGGATAATCTTCTAAATGAACTGATTCACTGCCTGTTAATCCTCTAAACATTTCTTCACTAATAAATGGACATATTGGTGCCATTAATTTAGATAGTCCTACTAATACTTCATAAGTTGTAAGATATACTGATTTTTTAGAATTATCTAAATTACTTCCCCAGAATCTATCTCTATTTCTTCTTATATACCAATTTGATAAATCATTTGATACAAAGTTTGCTAGATGATGTACCATTTTGTTTAAATCATATTCAGAAAAATCATTATTAATAGTTTCTACTAGTTTATTATATTTAGATAATAACCATTTATCGATTTCTTCTCTATCTTTATATGGAACATTAAATTTATCCATATCTTCCATTTCTATTTTATCAATATTAGCGTACATTACAAAGAATGAATATGTATTTCTTAAAGGATTAAAGAATTTAGAATATACTTCTTTAAGTCCAGTAAAATCAAATTTTAAAGGTGTCCAAACAGGACTTACATAAGGAAGATAGAATCTTACAGTATCAGCGCCATACTCTTTAATTGTGGCGAAAGGTTCTACAATATTACCACGAGACTTACTCATCTTTTTACCTTCAGCGTCAAGTAGTAAATCATTAACTAATACGGTTTTAAATGGTGATTTACCAGTTAAGAATACGGAAATTACAAGTAATGTATAAAACCATCCTCTTGTTTGATCAATACCTTCAGCGATAAAATCTGCTGGAAATTGTTCTTCAAATAATTCTTTATTTTCAAATGGATAATGGTATTGGGCAAAGGGCATAGAACCAGAGTCAAACCAACAATCTAAGACATCTGGAATTCTTGTCATAGCCTTACCGCAATCTGGACACTTTATATGAACATTATCAATATAAGGTTTATGAAGGTCAAAGTTATCTTCTATTTTTTCGATTGCTCTTTCTTTTAATTCATCAATACTTCCAATCATTTCAGCGTGTCCACAATCACATTTCCAATATGGGATAGGACTTCCCCAATATCTACTTCTTGATACGTTCCAGTCTTTAGCGTTAGCTAGCCAATTGGCAAAACGTTTTTCACCAACGTAATCTGGGTACCATTTAATCTTTTTGTTAGCTTTTACTAAATCATCACGGAATGATGATACCTTAATATAGAAACTTGGCATAGAATAGTAAATTAGTGGTGTATGACATCTCCAACAATGAGGATATTCATGTTTAATTCTTTGCTTTTTAAATAATTTATCATGTTCTTTTAAATATTTAATTACTTCTAAGTTAGCATCAAATACGAACATTCCTTTCCAAGGACCTTCTGTGTAACAACCATCTTTACCAACAGGATTAATTCCATTTACACCATATTTCATACAAACAGCTTGATCATCAGCACCAAAAGCTGGAGCAATATGAACAACACCAGTTCCATCTTCCATGGTTACATAATTATCACACATAACAAAGAAAGCTTTTCCATCACTTTTAACTTCTGGAATTAATTGTTCATATTCTGTATATTCTAGTTCTTTACCACGAAAATCATCAAGATATTCAACATCATCACCTAAAACTTTACTAACTAATTCTTTTCCCATAATAAAAGTAATACCTTTTGATTTTACTTTAGAATAAACAGCATCGGGATTAACACAAAGTCCAACATTTGCAAGAAGTGTCCATGGAGTTGTTGTCCAAGCAAGGATATATTCGTCTTTTCCTTTAACTTTAAAAGGAACATAAACAGTATCAGTATCATCTAATTGATAGTCTTGAGCTACTTCATGAGTAGCTAGTCCTGTTCCACAATGAGGACAATATGGAATTACTCTTTCTCCTTCATAGAAATATCCTTTTTCAAAGAATTTCTTTAAGATCCACCATTCTGTTTCAATATACTCATTTTTAAATGTTAGATAGGGATTATCAGTATCAATAAATTGTCCCATTTTACTTGTTAAATCAGTAAAAGCGGCTTCATTTTCACGAACACTCTTCCTACAAGCTTCATTAAATTTATCAATTCCCATTTTTTCAATATCTTTTTTAGAATTAATATTAAGAAGTTTCTCTACATGATTTTCTACAGGTAAACCATGAGTATCCCATCCTACTTTACGAATTACTTTTTCCCCTTTCATTACATGATATTTACATATAGCATCTTTTAAGTTTTTAGCTACCATGTGATGTAGTCCTGGAAAACCATTAGCAAAAGCTGGTCCATCATAGAATACAAAGTTTTTATTATTTTTTCTTAATTCATTTTGCTTTTTAGTAATAGTGTTTATTCCATCCCAACTTTTTAGAATATTCTCTTCTGTCACATTTACTTTTTCTTTACTTAATTCTTTAAATTTCATAAATCCTCCCTAAATAAAATAAAAAAATCTATAAACATAAGGGCGTAATTCGCTGTACCACCTTAATTTATAGATTTACTATTCTCATTAACTATAACGCATTACCGTATTTATCTTATCCATAAATAACATTGAAAGTGATCTAAATTATATTAACTTATCTATTTCCACCTTTCTAGACTCTCTTTAAAGTATCATATAATTCCGTCTTTCGCTTTTGTTTATAGAATAGATATTAACACAAATAGATAATTATTTCAACATTTATTTTAAAATATTTATCATTTTTTCCACAAAAATGTTAATAATTTGTTCTTTATTCTCTTCTCTTGTATCATGAACTACTTTTATTATTTCATCATAATATTTATTACTTTCTTTATCATAGATAGAAAGATAACATAAATCATCTTCACCATTTAAGTTAAAGGGATCACTTTTCTTTAATTTACCGGTTATTCCAACACCATAACTAGAATTTGTAAATTCACTAATAGTTTTAGCCATACATCTTGCTGTTTCAAGACTATAAACAGTATATTTATCAATAATCTCTTTGTTAACTCCCATCTTTATTTTAAATTCATTAGAATATGTTACTGCTCCATAGGAAAATACCATACTAGAATCAGGAATATTAGTTATATAATTACTTATCGCTCCTCCAGTACATGATTCCATAGTACTTATGGTTTTCTTTTTTTCAATTAATAATTCAACAATATTTTTCATAGATACCTCTTATTTATTATATAATGAAAAAAGAATCTTTAAAAGACTCTAATTTTCATTTGTTTCACTAACTTCAGTACTTGTTATAGTTGTTGTTTCTTTTTTTTCTTCTTTTTTGTCCATATTATTTTCAACAACTTCTTTTGTACTTTTGTTAGTTTCAGTTTTTGTTTCAGAAACCGGTTGTGGGGATGGTGTTACAGTAGGTGCTGGGGTACTTACAACACTTTCTTCTTTAACATCACTTACAACTGGTTCTTTCTTCTCTTCCGTTGTAACAACATTTACATTTGTGCTAGGAGTTTCTGTCACTACTGGCACACTGCTAACTTCTGGAAGAGGAGTATTTATCACTTCTTTTTTTTCAGCATTTACTTTTTCTTCTGCTATTTTATTAGCAGTTGAATTAATAACACGTCTTGCAGTAATATAACGCATCATATTTACAGAACTATATTTAACGCCATCACGATGATTTGATTCATGGATTACTGATCCATTTCCTACATAGATTGCAACATGGGTTGCTTTACTTCCACCACTACTATAGAAAACTAAATCTCCTTTTTGCAAATCACCTTTGCTAACATATGTTCCACTTTTAATTTGTCCACTAACAACTCTTGATAAATTAACCCCAAATTCTTTATAAATTAATTTGGTAAAACCAGAGCAATCAGTTCCTCTTGATAGACTATATCCTCCACTAACATAACGAAGTCCTAAATATCTTTTGGCATATTCAACAATTGCATTACCTGTGACTGCATTATATTTAGCAGGAGCATAAGTTACTGATGATTTAACCGTTTTTTGTGTAACTTTAGAAACTGTTTTTTTAGCAGTTGTTTTCTTTTTAGTTGTGGTAGTTTCCTTTTTTACACTTTCCTTTTTACTCTCCTCTTGGGAGAGCGGGATAACATCATCCACCAAAGCAACAGTCTCACCATCACTTTGACTACTTTCTACGGAAGCATTATAATAATTTGTTCCAAGAAAGCCCGTACATACGAAGGATACCATAATATTACTTATGCAAAATAATGGCATCTTTCTTTTTAATAAATTCATTTTTAACACCTCAATTGTACTTCATTTTTTTATGGACATTTTCTATGATATCAATTTTCTTAAAAAAAGTCAAACAAAATTTACAATACGTTGTCAACTCATGAATATTATATGCAAAAATTATACAATGTAAAAGAAAAATAACCTAGAAATATAATCTGGTTATCCTTTAAATATTACTTTAAATGTTGTTATATTATTTTTACTTGATGCTTTAATTGTTCCTCTATGATTAATTACTATATTTTTAGCGATGGCAAGGCCTAGTCCATATCTATTTTCATTTCTTGTTCTGGCTTTATCAACACGATAAAATCTTTCAAAGATTTTTTCTTCATCTTCTTTTTTAATTTCATCACCTTTATTGACTACTTCTAATATTATATTATTGTTTTCTTTATTTAAATTTATTTTTATTTTTTCATTATCATAGGAATGCTTGATAGCATTATCAAGTAAAATACTTATTAACTCTTTAATATCATTTTCATTATAATTAAATTTGATATTATCTTGGATATTATATTCTAGAGTTATTCCTTTTTCATACGCTACGGCTTCAAATGAAATACTAGATAGTTCTATTGTTTTAGATAAATTGCCTTCTAATTTTGAATAATCTTCTCTTTCTGTTTTGGCAAGAGTAAGTAATTTCTTGATTAAATCATTCATTTTATTAGATTCATTTTCAATATTATTTAACCATTTTTTTTCTTTTGGATTATCTTTTAAACATGAGATATTAGACATAATAACAGCAAGTGGAGTTTTAAGTTCATGAGAGGCATCATAGATAAAATCTTTTTGTTTATTAAATGATTCCATAACTGGTTTCGTTATCCAATTGGTTATTAATTTAGATATATATATAAAGATTATAGTTAATAAAATAAAAATTATTATGGAATTTCTAAGACCTTTTAATAACATATTTTGAATATTGAAGTTATTTGCTATAACTAATATTTTACCATTTTCTAATTTATAGGAATATTTATCAAAATATAAAAAACCTATTTTTTCTTTTTTATTTTCTTTTAAGATATTTGTTGCAAGTTCTTTAATAGTGGTTTCTTCTATACCATTATTAGAATGATTTATGATATCAGTGATATTATTATTACTATCTAATTTAATAGTATATATAGTGTTATCCATGAATCTAATATTTCTATTATTATCAAATATCGGATTATTTCTTCTATTTTCATTAATAGCCATATCTAAATTTCTTTTAACAATATTTTTTTGATCAAGATAATTTTGGATATTAAAAATAACAATAAATGATACTAGCGATAACATAAGGATAGAAAATATTGTATAAAATACTTTATTTTTTAACTTTTTCATTTCTCCTCCAATTTATATCCCATATTTCTAACAGCTTTTATACTAACACATGAATCAATGGCTTTTAATTTTTTTCTAATAAAAGATAGATAGGCTTCTAAGTTATTGGATTCTATTTCATTTTCCATACCCCATATTTTATCGTATATTTGGTCTTTTGATAGTATCCTATTGGGATTATTTAGAAAATATTCTAGTAATTGAAATTCTTTAAATACAAGATTAGTGCTTTCATTATTAGTAGTACATGTAATAGTTAATTTTGATGTATCAAGAGATAAATCAGAATATGTAATAATATCTTTATTTTTAATATTATTACTTTTTTTTAGTTGGACTGATATTCTTGCCATTAACTCATCCATATGAAATGGTTTTGGAAGATAATCATCGGCTCCACTATTAAATCCTTCTAATTTATCATTTATCTCCCCTCTTGCTGTTAACATAATTATTTTAGTATTAATACCTTCTTCTCTTAAAGTTTTAAGGATAGTAAAACCATCCATATGTGGTAACATAACATCTAGTAAGATCAAATCATATATTCCTGTTTCGGCAGAATATAGTCCATCTTCACCATCTGTTTCAATATCTACTAAGTATTTTTCTTTTTTTAATCTTTCTTTAATAGCATCCGCTAAATTAAATTCATCTTCAATAATTAATATTCTCATACACACCTCTTCATAAGTGACCTGCTCCCACCACTTAACATAGTTAGAAGTGGGGGCTTCCCTCTTAAGTAATATATATTATTACATACAAGTAACGACAGTTGGTCCAACCACCGATGTTTTTTTATATAGCAAACATAGCTTTTTGTTTATCCATTTCTTTTTGAAAAAATAATTTCATTCCTTCTTCCGCAATATTTATTGCAGCGTTAACGTCTCTATGGATTATATTACCACATGTACAACTATATGTTCTATCACTTAGTTTTAAGTCTTCTTTAATATGCCCGCATT
>CAMVAF010000046.1 GCA_947165365.1 uncultured Clostridia bacterium
TGATACGTTTGTAGAAAATGGTAAAAGTTATTTTAGAGTAAATTTATCAAATGATTATTTGCTTGAGGACGAAGGTAAACTTTTGGATGAAAATGATACAGTTAGAATAGTTGTAACAAATCCAGAAAATAAACTTTATTTTACATATCGTGATAGTGAAGGAAACGAGGAATTAACTCAAGGAGAAAGTTTAGACTTAACATACACATATAATAAAAATAAAACAATAACAATGATGGTATTTACAGAGAGTAAAAATGATTCAAATGTTTCTACAAGTTTAAATTTTGAAGTATATAAAAATGGAACAAAAGTACAAGAATATACTAAGCAAATTAACGTAATTGGTAATAATTATTGTTTAAATAACGGCTTTACTAATTTAGCAGAGTGTATTTTAGTAAGTGATAATTTATCACAAAGTAAAGAAGAGGCAATAACGTGGATAAATGCAAAAGGCACGCCAGATGTAAATCATACGGCACCAACATATGAATATGTTGAATTAATTACAGAAAATCAAACTTATACAGGTAATGCAGGTCGTCCTAACTGGTCAAGCGGAGCACAGTATGTATTTAATTCATCAACAGGAACTTTTGCCTTAAAACAAGCCAATGGAACTACAAATGCTTCATCATCTATTGCACTGTCAGATAATTTGATTGGAACATATACCTGTGGAACAAGTAATAGTGGATATGAAACTTGTGGAACAATTTATAAGGTAACAAGTGTTGATACTGCAAATAATAAAATAACAGGTACAAAAATAACTTATAAAATTAATAGTAGTATGGATAGTCAAGTAGGATTATACAAAGTAGTTGATAATGATGGAGATAGTTATATTTATCGTGGTGCAGTTAGTAATAATAACGTTTATTTTGGAGGATATTATTGGAAAATTTTAAGAATCAATGGCGATGGAAGTATTAGATTGATATTTAATGGTAATACACTTGCTTCCGATGGTAACAAAACTGCAGGAAATAATGCGGCTATATCATCAACACGTGCCACAGGAATAAATGCAGAATATCCATTTAATTCTAACCCTGGTGGACCAACATATGTTGGATATATGAATACCGAAAGTGATAATTACTGGACAACAGGGGCACTTGCATCTTACTCTAATTTTGTTGAAAATACAGCATATTACTTTGCAGATGATTTTGAAACATATACCGATGATTATGGCAATAGGCAATTTAAATTAAAAGGAAATACATATCAAAGTAAAGTAAAAGATTTAACTGCATCCCAAATTGAAGCGCATCCATATACATGTAGTGGAACCAAAGCCAATTTAATATGTTCAAGACTGATTAAAGTAGATTCAAGAACTAATAATACTAAAGTTAAAGGATATTACATTACATATTCGCCAAATTATGAGGAAAATACATCTTTAACTAAAGCAGATGTAGAGAAAAATGAGAATGATAGTACTGCAAAAAAACAATTAGATGCATGGTATGAGACAAAGTTTATGAATAATCAAAATAATGGAAAGACGATAACTTCGTATTTAATAGATAATCCATTTTGTAATGACAGGACAATTAATAATACTTATACAAACGGAAGTTATACACTAGCATTATCTAATAGTTATACAACAGGATATTCATTGACTACTAATACATATTATCAAGCAAGAAGACGTTTAGTAGATGCAGTTGATCCTAATAAGAGTGCAACGTTATTATGTAATAAGAATGATAATTTTTCAGTAACAGAAACAGCAAATACAAATGGAAAATTAGATTATCCAATAGGATTAATTACAGCAGATGAAGTAGCATTTGCAGGTGGAAAATATAATGAAAAAAATGAAAATTTTTGGTTAAGAACTAATGGACATTTCTGGACAATGTCGCCTTCGAGCTTCTATTCGTCTAATGCGTACGCTTACGAGTTTTACGTGAGTCCGACCGGGGTTATGAACTACCACTACGTTACGTACGGCCACGGCTTGCGTGCAGTCATCAATATATCATCTAACACTCAAATAAGGATGGGAGATGGAACGCCAAGTAATCCATATATCATTGACTAAACGAAAAGATAAAGAGCCAAATGACTCATCATTTGGCTCGGGCAAAAAATAATAGTGGATATTATAGATGTATATAATATTAGGGTAAGTCTAAATTACGTGCTGGTATAAATTGTATAATAAAAAGTCATAAATATTTTAAAGTTAAAAAGTCATAACTTTAGATGTTTATGACTTTTTTGATATACTTATATCATCTCATAATAAGAAGGAGTTGAGGTAAGTATGAGAAAAGATATTACAATAGAAAAATTAATGTTAGGAGGAGAAAAAGTAAATAAATCAGAATTATCAAGACAATACGGTTGTTGTTGGAGAACAATAGATAGAAGATTAAATCCAGACAAATATAAAAAAGAAAGAATAACAAGAATATATACTTCAAAATTAGATCCATATAAAAACATTATAGATGAAAAAATAGAAAATAATAATGTTCCATCAACTGGTATTTATTTTCTACTTAAGACTAAATATGGATATAAAGGTAAATATGGAATTGTAAATAGATATGTTTCATCAAAAAAAAGAAAATATTATTACTAATTTAACAATAAGATTTGAAACAATAAAAGGTTATCAATCGCAAGTTGATTGGAAAGAAAAAGTTAAATTACATGATAAGAATGGTAATGAATATGTAATAAGTATATTTCTTATTGTATTAGGTAATTAAAGATATAAATATATAGAATTAACATTAGGATGGATGAAATGAATGTTAATTTTGATATTGTTTATAATACTTATATGAATATAAGAGGAAATATTAGAAATAAAAAGAAATTTTTTTATTTTGAATTATTATTATATAGTAATATTAATTATCAAGTTAATAGTATTAATAATAAAAATTATAAATTAAATAAATTTAATATTTTCTATATCAAATAAAAGAAATATCGAATTATTTTAAGTAATAATATTTATGATAAAATATATAATCATTTAGTAAGTGAATCAATTTTATCTAAATTAGATAAATATTTAATAGATAGTAATGTTGCATTAAGATATAATAAAGGTAGTAAATACGCTAGACTTTTATTATATAAATATTTATGTGAAATAAAGAAATATTAATTATAATAATTATAAATTTTATAAACATTATTTTAGTTATATAAGATAATGGTAAAAATAAAGCAATATTAACATTAAAAAAATAATGTAAAGTATCTTGACCATTAACTTTATCATATAGTATATTTATATCATTAGGGTATATACTTATACCTAATGTTTAATTTATTCCGCAGACTTATACTTTAGAAAAAAGGTATATTTATAAGGGCGTGTCTCTCGGTAGTATATTAATACTACTAATTTTGCTAAGAGAGAACGCCCTTTTTGCATACTTTGGGAGATTATTTATGAATGAATTAGAAGAAAAATATTATAGTGATATTAAAGAAGAATAAGTACAAAGTGTTATTGATAAAAAGATAGATACTTATTTTATTAATAGAAATGAATTATCTCATTATTATAATGTAGGTAAAATGATAATAGAAGCTCAAGGTGGTAAAGAACGTGCTAAATATGGAAATGACTTAATAAAAAATATTTTCTAAAAGACTAACTTATGAACTAGGAAAGGGATATGATACTACAACATTAAAAAGAATGAGAAAATTTTTCTTAATAATTGAAAAAGGTGCCCCACTGGGGCACCAATTAACTTGGAGCCATTATAGACAACTTTTGTCAATTAAAGACATTAATGAAATAAATTATTATATAGAACAAATAGAAATATATCATTGGGGTAAAAGAACATTACAAGATAAAATTAAATCTCATGAATATCAAAGACTAAGTGATGAAATGAAGAATAAATTAATTAATAAAGAAGAAATAGATGTTTCTAGTTATATTAAAAACCCTATATTTATAAATACTTTTAATAGTGATAAAGAAAATATTTCTGAAAACACCTTTTACAAAAAAGTCAGCCAGTGGCTGACCAATCTATAAAGATGATAAATATCTAATAGAGTATTCGAGTGATTCTAGAATCAAAATTACACCTTATGAACTAATATAATGGGAGGTTATTTATGAATGAATTAGAAGAAAAATATTATAGTGATATTAAAGATGAATTATTACAAAGTGTTATTGATAAAAAGATAGATACTTATTTTACTAATAGAAATGAATTAAGTCATTATTATAATGTTGGTAAAATGATAATAGAGGCACAAGGTGGTGAAGAACGCGCTAAATATGGAAATGGTTTAATTAAAAAGTTTTCTGAAAAATTAACAAAGGAACTTGGAAAAGGTTTTTCACAACAAAGTTTAAAGAAAATGAGAAGATTTTATTTGCATTTTCAAAAAAGACCGCCAGTGGCGGTCCAATTCCTTAGTTGGTCTCATTATGAAATCCTACTTACAGTAAAAGATGAAAATGAAATAAATTATTATATAGAACAAATAGAAACATACCATTGGGGTAAAAGAACATTACAAGAAAAAATTAAATCAAACGAATATCAAAGATTATGTGTTGAAACTAAAAGCAAATTAATTAATAAAGAAGAAATAGATGTTTCTAGTTATATTAAAAATCCTATTTATATTAATACCTTTAATAGTGATAAAGAAAATATTTCTGAAAACACTTTAAAATCTTTTATATTAAGAGATATGGATAATTTTTTATTACAGTTAGGTCAAGGATTTGCATATATGGCTAACGAATATAAAATAATTATAGGTAGAAAACCTAATTATATAGATATGCTACTTTATAATGCAATATTTAATTGTTATGTCGTAGTAGAATTAAAAGTAACTGAATCTAAAAAAGATCATTTATGTCAAATACAAGTTTATATGAATTATATAGATAAACATCTTAAAAATATTAATCAAGATAAAACTATTGGAATTATTGTATGTCGGAAAGATAATAAATATTTAATAGAATATTCAAGTGATTCTAGAATTAAAATAACTACTTATGAATTAGTATAAACGGAGGTTATTTATGAACGAATTAGAAGAAAAATATTATAGTGATATTAAAGAAGAATTATTACAAAGTGTTATTGATAAAAAGATAGATACTTATTTTACTAATAGAAATGAATTATCTCACTATTATAATGTTGGTAAAATGATAATGGAGGCACAAGGTGGTGAAGAACGTGCTAAATATGGAAATGGTTTAATTAAGAAGTTTTCTTTAAGACTTACTAAAGAACTTGGTAAGGGATATTCTATCCAAAATTTAAAAAATATGAGACGTTTTTATCTTTATCTTCAAAAAAGATACCCACTGGGTGTCCAATTTAGTGATAAATTAAACTGGACACATTATAGAATATTAATTGCCATTAACGACTTTAATGAGATAGATTATTACATTAATCAAATTATTTTATATCATTGGAGTAAAAGAACATTACAAGAAAAAATTAAATCAAAAGAATATCAAAGGCTAAGTGATGAAACTAAAAATAAATTAATTAATAAAGAAGAAATAGATGTTTCTAGTTATATAAAAAATCCTATTTATATAAATATTTATAATAACAATATTGATAATATATCTGAAAAAACATTAAAATCATTTATTCTAAAAGATTTACCTAATTTTTTAAAACAACTTGGTAATGGTTTTGCCTTTATAGACGAAGAATATAAAATAACAATAGGAAATACCATAAATTACATTGATATCTTACTTTTTAATTATATTTATAATTGTTTTATAGTAGTTGAATTAAAAGTAACTGAATCTAAAAAAGATCATTTAGGACAAGTTATGGTTTATATGAATTATATTGATAAACATATTAAAAATATTAATCAAGATAAAACTATTGGCATTATTGTTTGTAGAAAAGATGATAAATATTTAATCGAATATTCAAGTGATTCTAGAATCAAAATTACAACTTATGAATTAGTATAATAATTTATGAATAAATACAAATATTATCTTGATATTTATTTATTAATATTGTAAAATTAAATTGTATTAAATAGTTTGCCTGATATTTAAACGGAAAATTTAGACGCTTTCGTGTGTTCTTTGAGGCAAAAAGAGAACATGCATGCTGCGGAGTATACCGACCTTATGGTTTAAGGGAGGTATACTCCTTTTTTCTTTATTTTGGAAGGAGGTATTTGTAATGAACGAAATAATGGAAAAAGAAGTAGTTAATATCGAAAATTTAATCTATGAAATTGATGGAGTGGAGGTGATGTTAGATACAGATCTCGCTAAATTATATCAAGTTGAAACCAAAAGAATTAATGAGGCAGTATATAGAAATAAAGAAAAATTTCCTAAAAGAATTTCTTGGATAACTAATAACAATGAAGTTAATATTTTGTGGTCGCAAAATGCGACCGCAAATATTAGTAGTATGTCAAGAACAAACCCTAGAGTATTTACGGAACAAGGTGTTTATATGTTAGCAACTATATTAAAATCAAAAGTAGCAACTTTAGTTAGTATTAGAATAATGGATACATTTGTAAAGATGAGACACTATATAAATTTCAATAGAAATTTATTACCAAATAGAGTATTGTTATTAGAAGAAAAGGTAGATAATAATACTAAAAGAATTGATGAATTATTTGATAAGTTTAATCCAAATGATATTATAAAAAAATATTTAGTCTTTGAAGGTGAATTTTATGATGCATATTCATTGCTATTAGATATATTTAATAGATCTTTAGAAGAGGTTATTATAATAGATAATTATGCTGGTAAAGAACTATTAGATATCTTAAAAGATGTAGAAAGAAAATTTATCATTGTTTCTAAAAACATTAATAAAAAACTTAAAGATAAGTATGAGAAACAATATCACAATGTAATATTTATAAATGATGATTCATTTCATGATAGATTTATCATTCTTGATAGATATGTTATGTTTTTGTGTGGTTCTTCATTTAAAGATTTAGGGAAAAAGTGTTTTGGTATATGTGAATTAAAAGATAAAATAGGGCTAAAAGTATTGTTAGAAGAAATTGGTTTAAAGTAGTTTTTTATTAATATAATCATTAATGAAATAATGGAGGTAGCAAATGAATAATGTAATAGAAAGTGATATTAAAATAGAAGATATGATATATGAAATAAGAGGAGAAGAGGTTATGATTGATTCTGATCTTGCTAAATTGTATGAGGTAGAAACCAAAAGAATTAATGAGGCTGTAAAAAATAATCCAGAGAAATTTCCGAGAAGATTTAGTTTTATATTGACAGATGATGAACTAGAAAATTTGTGGTCGAAATTTTCGACCGCAAATATTAGTAATATGTCAAGAACAAACCCTAGAGTATTTACGGAACAAGGTGTTTATATGTTAGCAACTAAATTAAAATCAAAAGTAGCAACTTTACTATAACAACATGATTAATGAAATAATGGAGGTAGCAAATGAATAATTTAATAGAAAGTGATATTAAAATAGAAGATATGATATATGAAATAAGAGGAATACAAGTTATGCTTGATAGTGATCTTGCTAAACTATACAAATGTACTAATGGAACAAAAGATATAAATAAAGCTGTAAAACGAAATATAAATAGATTTCCAAATGATTTTTATTTTCAACTTACGAATAATGAATATGAAAATTTGAAGTTCCAAATTGGAACTTCAAACTTAAATACTCGTGGTGGTATTAGAAAACTACCATATGTATTTACAGAACAAGGTGTAGCTATGTTAGCAACTGTTATTCATACAGATATTGCGGCTACCATAAGTATTAAAATTATGAGAGCTTTTGTAGAAATGAGACACTTCTTAATTAATAATAAAAATATCTATGAAAGTATAAACAATATTAATAATAAATTAATATATCATGATAATAAGATGCTAGATTATGATGAAAAATTTAATTATTTGTTCTCCAAATTTGATAAAAAAGAAGAAGTAATTATTAAAGGTAAGGTATATGATGGATATTCATTAATATTAAATATATTATCTAATGTTAAAAAAGAATTAATTATTATAGATTCATATGCAGATTATAAATTATTAGATTTAATAAGAAATATCAAATGTAAAGTAATATTGATAACCAAGAACAGTAAAAGATTAAGTAATATTGAAATAGATAAATATAATAGGGAATATGGGAATTTAAAAGTTATTCGAGATAATGATATTCATGATAGATATTTTGTGATTGATAGACATGATATATATCTTTTAGGAACATCAATTAATAGTATTGGAGAGAAAATGACAACATTAGTTAAATTACAAGAAGAAAATGTCATCAACACTATAAACAACATGATTAATGAAATAATGGAGGTAGCAAATGAATAATGTAATAGAAAGTGATATTAAAATAGAAGATATGATATATGAAATAAGAGGGATACAAGTTATGCTTGATAGTGATCTTGCTAAATTGTATGAGGTAGAAACCAAAAGAATAAATGAGGCTGTAAAAAATAATCCGGATAAATTTCCCAAAAGATTTAGTTGGCAATTATCAATTGATGAAACTATAGAAATTTCAAGGTCGAAAATTTCGACCTTGAATATAAAACAAGGTTATAATGTTAAATATGGCGCAAGAGTATTTACGGAACAAGGTGTTTATATGCTTGCAACAATATTAAAATCAAAAGTAGCAACTTTAGTTAGTATTAGAATAATGGATACTTTTGTTAACATGAGGAAATTTATAAATGATAATAAGAATATTTATAAAAGCATCAATAATATTAATAATAAATTATTAGAACATGATGAAAAATTTAATTATTTGTTCTCCAAATTTGATAAAAAAGAAGAAGTAAT
>CAMVAF010000047.1 GCA_947165365.1 uncultured Clostridia bacterium
GTATAAGTAGCAAAACCAATTGTTAAAGATAAAGTAGCAATTGCAAGAGCAGCCAAAGCAATAATCTTTCCATTACCTTGTTTCATATGACACCTCCTTAAATATACTATTTATTAAAAGATAGTTAACCTAAAACTACCCTTCTAATATAAGATTATTATACTACAAATAAAACCAATTTACACACCTTCTTCACAATTTATACAAATTTCTTCAAAAAATAACATAATTTGACAAAAAAAGATTAATTTTTTACCTTAATCTTACTTCTTTCTTTTTCAAATATTGGACTATTTATATATATTTTTTTATTATCATAATCTACAGTTGCTAAAGCATCATATGGAATAATACATCTTGGATAAGCATGACCAAAATTCACATTATATAAAATTGGTGTTTCAAGATCATTAAATACCTCTTTATAAACACTTTTATATTCTTCATAGTATATCTCATCTATTGGTTTTCCAACAATTATTCCACGAACTAATCTAAAAATACCTCTTTTTTTAAACTCCATAAGCATTTGATATAATTTTTCTGGTTCAACTTTCTCTTCACTTGATTCGATAAATAATATTTTTTCTGTCCACTCTTCATCACTTGGAAAAAGATGATATTTCAAATAAATACTAGGTGTATCAGCATATCTATCACCTACCATAGCATTATAGATACTTTCAATACATCCCCCATAAAGTTTTCCCATAACTTTACCTTTACCATTTATTGTTTCATATCCATGCATCTCTTTATGAGATATTCTAGAAACTCCTACTTGATTTTTATCATAACTTTCTCTATCACTATACCAAACAGGACTAGATTTTATTTCAAAACTATCTTCTTCCATAAAAAATTTATTAAAATACTCCAAAGTATAGGGAAGCATCTCTTTATCAAGTTCTGCTATGTCAACAAGAAAACATGGTCCATAAAAAGTAGATAACCCAATTCTATTAAACATCAAATGATTATTTGTCGTATCAGAAAATCCCGTAAATAATTTAGGATTATTTTTTACACAATTAATAAATTCCTCATCATCCATTAAATAAGGTATCGTTTTATATGTATCATCTCCTCCAATAGCAGTGATAATTCCCTTAATTTCTTTATCCATAAAAGCATCTTTTAAATCTTTTGCTCGCTCTTCTGGATGATTAAATAAATACTCTATTCCCTTCACCGAATTAGGCATAATAACGGGAACTAATCCCATTTCTTCAAGTCTTTTAATACCTATTTCAAGTTCATGAGAAGCTCCTTTTTCTCCAAGTAGTCCTAAAGATAAACAAACAATTGCAACTTTATCTCCTTTATTTAATTTATACGGTTTCATATATCCTCCATTTATAATTTTTTTATTTTAATTTCCATGCGATTATGATAATTATTTTTATTATAGAAGTTCTTACCTATTTCATTATAAGCAAAAACATCTACTAAAACATATTCACACCCAACATTTTTAAAATACTCTTCCATTTTATTAATTAATTTTTGACCAACACCTTTACTTCTTGATTTTTTAGATACAATTAGTTCTGTTATTTCTCCTCTTTTTGGACATTTATAATCTAAATAATCATATTTACCATAAGGAAATATACATCCCATAATTAAACCAATAGCTCTATCATTTTCTATCATTAAATAACACTTACCATTATTATTTTTAATATCATTTAAATCAACAATTGCCATTTTCTCTCGGTAATCACTATGTATTTGATCTAAATAATCTTGATCAATTGATACCAAGTATTCCTCAAGTTCCACTAATAAATCTTTAACATCTTCTAAATATTTAGATGAATATTCTATTATCATTTTGCATCTCCTTCTTAATTATATCATACTAAAACAAAAAAAGAGAAATTAATTCTCTTTCAATACACTTAATATATTATCTTTATTAACAACATCTTTTTCATTAGTTTTAATATCTTCTATTTCATAGTTAACACCATCAAATTTATTACCTAATATGATCATTTTAGGTGTTCCTAAAACATATACATCATTAATTCTATTACCAATATTTAAATTTTCTCTATCATCAATAATAGCATTAATATTATTTTCCATTAAATAATTATATAGTTTTTCTCCCTCTTCTTTATTATTTTCATTATAAATTATTTGAACTTTATAAGGAGCCATATTAAAAGGTAAGGCAAACCCTTTTATTTTATCATTATCTCTAATAACATTATTCTCTATTAAACAAGCAATAATTCTTCCTAAACCAATACCATAACATCCCATATAATATGGTTTCTTTTCATTATTTTCATCCATATAATATAAATCCATACTAACGGAATACTTTGTTCCAAGTTGGAAGTTATTACCTAATTCTACTGTACTATATTCCGATAAATTATTAATATCATCTACTCCCAATTGTTTAAGATATTCATCTCTATTATCAAACTCTAATACTTCTTTATTAATACCAATATTATTTTTTTCATCATAAAGAGTCTTATCTTCTCCTAAATCTGTAATCGCTTGAAATTCTTCGGCAACCTTACCACCAATAACCCCACTATCACTAACAGTTGGAATTATTTTAATACCAAGTCTTTTAAAAATATTTAAATAAACTTGATGCATCATTTCATATGTTTTTTTCATATCTTCTTCTGTTTTATCAAAAGAATATGCATCCATCATCACAAAAGTACGAGGTCTAAATAAATATCCTCTTGTTCTTATCTCTTTTCTAAATTTTTCCCCAATTTGATAATAGATAGCAGGTAAATTCTTATAAGAAGAAAGTCTATTAGCCCCAAAGATTGTTGCACATTCTTCAGCCGTTGGAGCAAGCCCATATTCACCTAAATTATTATCTAGTGTAAACATGATATCACCATCTCGTGTATAAGTATCCCATCTATTAGATTGATCCCATATTTTTCTTGGTTGAAGTTTAGGAAATTCAACTTGGATACATCCTGCCTTATCCAGTTCATCAATTATAATGTTTTCTACAGTTCTTTCTAATTTTGTCCATAAATTTCCATAACCATAGATACCACTTTCAAATTGATATAATTCTCCTAATTTCATTAAGATATCTTGTCCAGAATAATTATTATCGATATCCTTTAAATTAATTTTTTTAATATTAAGTCTACTTAATCTCATAAATTCCTCCTAAAAAAAAAGAATAGCACATAAGGAGTCAAAAAGACGGTGCCATCCTCTTATTTTACTTAATTTTGATAACGGTTCATAACCGGAAATGTTTACATTTCACTCTGAAGGTAGGAATTAAATAGTATCATAACTTGTTTCCACTATACCAAGCTCACTTTTATGCTTAACCATCTAATATTCCTTCATCACTGATTTACCAGTATTATAACACATTCTTTTACTATTGACAAACATTTTCTAAAATAATTAATAAATTCTAAATTTTAGGTTTTATAACACAATCATCATATGCACAAGCTATTTCATAATTATCATATTTTAAAACTAAAGAATCACCATCTTTAATTATTCTCCATGCATAATGCCTTAATTCATCAAATGATATTAATTTCTTTTCTAATACTTCATGAACAGATACATTTTTAGCATCAACACTTCTAAAACATGTCTCCTTTATATTTAATCCTTCCATATAAATTCTATGATTATCCAGAATACCAATATATTCTCTAGGTTGATTATCATCAATAGTAACAACCAATAGATGACTAATACCATTTTTATTATATTGAGAATAAAATAAATAATCCACGCCATAGAAATAGAACAAAGCCAGTAACCCAATAACTATTATTCCAATAATAATGCCCTTCTTTTTCATTAAACACTCCTTTATAACATATGATATTTTATGTTAATTAAACACACTTTTATATATTTATAAATATTTTTATGCTGCAGACATCTTTTTTTGATTAATCAAATATTCCGTTCCATACTCATTATTAATAACTTTATCTTCACCATGTTGTTGATAAAAATATAATTGATATGTATATATTAATTCATCAGTATTATAGTGATATGTATAAGTAATATCTTCTTTTAGAAACTCTTCATTATCATTAAATTCTTTTTTTTCTTGAATAGTTTTATTTTTAAAATCGTTAATAAGTTCTATTAACTCGTCTTCATCAGTAAGAAAATCCATATTAATAAATGATATTTTGTTAATAACATTATTTGTTATACTCATTAAAATACTTTTATTTGTATCAATTACATCTTTTATTTGATAATTAAACTTTATAATTCCATTACCATCATTTACTGAAAACATATTAACCATAATACTCCATTTGCTAGTATCAAAATTTGGATATTTCTTTTTTATATAATCAATAACTTTAATATATTTATCTTGATAATTCAAAAGATTTCCATTATCAATATTTATAAAACTAATTCCTGATATATTAATATTTTCACTTTTTATTACCATACTGTTTTCATATTCCGAATCTTC
Organism: uncultured Clostridia bacterium; assembly: GCA_947165365.1. Lineage (GTDB taxonomy): Bacteria > Bacillota_I > Bacilli_A > RF39 > UBA660 > RUG12783. The sequence continues at coordinate 4,478 of CAMVAF010000047.1, forward strand.
CCTATCTAAATTAAAATCAAACCGTTGTAATTTTAATGTTATTTTATCTTCATTACTAGTACATCCTGTTAATAAAACTACCAATAATAAAATCACTATTATCCATTTTTTCTTCATATATTTACCTTCTACACATTGTAATACCATCAGTATTTAAATTATAATCACCAATATAGATATCTTTATTACCTGACATATTATTACATTTAACTAAAGTAATATCATATTCTTTAGATCTATAAACAGTAGATCCCCCATCTTTATAAATTTCTTTTTTCTCTAAATAATTTGTTATCTCTTTAATACTTTCTTCTATTTTCTGATTAACATTTTCTATATAATACTTTAACGTCATATTATCTTTATCTTTATTAAAATATACTTCCTCAATATTACTTGCTAAATATATTGTCCTTCCATCTTTTTCTAAATACTCTTTATATTCATTAATATTTTGAGATAATTTCTTTATCTCTATAATATTATTCTTTCCACCAATCTTAAATTCTGCATAAACAGTATAACTTCTTGATTCAGGGCTATTCTTTTTTCTAATATTATTCTTTACCAAACGATATTTACCATTATCTAAAATACCATAACTATTTTCCCAATTAATATTTATCTCTATTTCCTCTTTTTTATTTAAATTATACAAAACAGTATTCCAAGATAATGGTTCATCTAATAATATTTCTTTCCACTTATTATCCACATATTTTTCTAATATATATTCTGGTCCATAACAATAATCATCTTCACTATTATTCTTTAAAATAAATGTTGCCCCTTTATTAGTTAAAGAATCCTTTTTAATACTAAAGAAAAGATCATCCATTAAATTCCAAGTTAAACCATTATCATTTGTAGTAAAATATAAATCAACATTTTCATATCCTGATTGATCACTTTTTACTTGATAAATAGAACAAGGCAATATTAATCTATTATTATCATAATATGGAACATCCTTAATAGTTAAAGTTTCAATATTAGGATTATCATAATTTATTTTAGATAAGGTAAAAGTCTTTCCCCCATCTAAAGTAACATACATCCCCATATATTTTCCATTATCTTTCATAATTTTTGGTTTTTTAATAGCAAAACCTTGATTCTCATTTAGAAAAACAAATTTAGGTTCCATACTAACAGTAATTGCTTCCTTAGTAATACTTTCAAACGTCTTTCCCTTATCAATACTTTTTTCAACAATTACTATTCTATTTTGTGGTATAACATAATCAACATGCTTAAATCTTATTATAGTATTACCAAAATTAATAGAATATAAAATATCTTTATTATCCTTTTTATCTTTATTTTTAAATAATATTATTCCAATTATTAGACTGATTAAAATAATTAAACCAACAATTAATATTTTCTTTTTCAAAGATATCACCTACACTTATTATATCATTTTATAATTAAATCAACAATTATTCCTAAAATAACCCCTACAAAATAAATAATTGATAATATTAATAAATTCTCTTTTAAATTTTTATTTGATCTAAATAGTAATAATATTCCTATTCCACTACCTGTTAAAAGGCCTGCAAGCATCGTACCGACACTTATCATATTTGATAAATATAATTCGGTAATAATCACACTACCAGCACAATTTGGTATTAACCCAACAAGACTTGATAAGAAATATGTTACTATATTACCATTTAATAATAAATTAGATAAATTTTCTTCTCCTACTTTAAATATTATTACATTAATTAATAAATTAGCTATTAAAATAAATAATCCTATTTTTAAAGTATGTTTAATACTTGAAATAAATATTCCTTGATTACAACTACAATGATCATGTTCACATATTTCTTTAATATCATCATGTTCTTCTAATTTTCTACGATAAAATAAATCCACAATAAATCCAATAATAATACCCGCAATAACTTTAAAACCTAATATTTTAATTAATACTAATATATCAACTTTTTCACTAATCATAATAGGTAACATCTCATCACTAGTAGATAAAAAAACTGCTATTAAGGTACCCATTGTTATAACTCTAGCCGAAAAAAGATTAGCAGCCATAGAACTAAAACCACATTGTGGAAGTGCCCCTAATAATCCCCCTAAAAAAGGCCCATATTTTTTATTCTTTGATAAAATTTCTTTATTCTTTTTACTAAATTTATGTTCAATAAATTCTAATAATAAAAATGTGATTAATAAATATGGTAATATCTTTAATGTATCTATTAATCCATCTAATAAACATTCTTCCATACCTTCTCCTTTATTTTATACATTTATCACACAAACCATTAATAATGATATGTTCT
>CAMVAF010000048.1 GCA_947165365.1 uncultured Clostridia bacterium
GACCCCTTGCTTGTAAGGCAAGTGCTCTAACCAACTGAGCTAATCGCCCAAATCAACTTGGACATTGTTAATAATATCATTTAAATATCCAAATGTCAATAAAAGTTTTTCATTTTTACACATTTTTTTCATTTTTTACGTTTTTTACTTCATACTTCCCGAAATCCACTTATCCAAATTATCCTTTAAAATACCAAAACCACTTCCGGTTTCAAGAATTTTTGGTTTATTATGTTCCATCCGATAATCCATATTTTTAATACTTAAGTTAACATGATAAGTTTCATCATCACTTGATAATACTCTCATTTTAATAGTCTCGCCAATATTAACATAATTTGAAATATCAGATACAAAATCATCACTAATTTCAGATATATGTATTAATCCACGATAATATTCATCTAAATTAACGAAAATACCATATTTGGTTGTACCAGTAACTGTTCCTTCAACAATATCATCTTTATTATATTTCATTACTACCTCACATTATCTCTTATTAGTTTTATTTCCTCTTTATAAGGAGGCAAATCATCAATATAAGGTGTTTCTAAAATCATAGAAATTCCATCTAATTTTTTATTATAAATGACCTTAAGTAAATTTTCAAGTCCGATATACCCCTTACCTAAATTTTCATGACGATCTTTTTTAGCTCCACAAACATTTTTACTATCATTTATATGAACACATTTAACATAAGATAGACCTACTATTTCATCAAATTCATCTAATAATTTATCAAAATTACTTATATCGTACCCAGAATCATGCATATGACATGTATCTAAACAAACACCGATTAAGTTTTTATTTTCTACTCCATCAATTATTTTTTTTATTTCACTGAAATTACTACCTACTTCACTACCTTTACCAGCCATCGTCTCCAGTAAGATGCAAACAGAATGATTATCTTTCATCACTTCATTTAATCCATCAATGATATTTTCTATTCCCACATCAATACCCATACCTACATGAGAGCCTGGATGAAGTACCATCTTTGTAATTCCAAGTTCTTCGCATCTTGCAACTTCTTGTTTTAAAAAATTAATAGCAAATTGATGTTTCTCTAAATCTGGATTAGCTAAATTAATAATATAAGGAGCATGAACAATAACTTTATCTAAGATCATGCCATGATCTTTCATTAAAGATAACCCTTCATCTTTTAACTTTTGATCTATCTTAAATCTAATAGTATTTTGAGGAGCTCCTGTATAAAACATAAAGGTATTTGCATCATACGATAAAGCTTCCTTAACACTTCCTAATAATCCCGTATTTTTATTATATCCCACATGTGAACCTATATATAACATAATATCACCTATAAAAATATTATCAAAAATATCAATAACTTTCAATAACTTTTTTATTTCTTTTCTTCATAAGTTTCTAAGAAACTATGATATTCTCCATCTTTTTTATATCCTAAAATACAATTCATATTAATATTATCTAAACTTTTATAAATATTATAATCAACTGAAGGATTAACTTTTCTTAAATTGTTAATTAATTTTTTCATTTCAAGTCTTTTACTTGTACCATCATCATTTATACTACAATTCTCAGTAAAACGACAAGCACAATTAATGAATTTTAAATTATTATAATCACGCCAAGATAAAATATCTTTTTCTTTAATTAAATACATTGGACGAATTAATTCAAGTCCTGGAAAATTATCACTAGGAAGTTTAGGCATCATTGTCTTAAGTTCTGATGCATAAAACATAGAAAGAAGTGTCGTTTCAATAACATCATCAAAGTGATGTCCTAAAGCTATCTTATTACAGCCAAGTTCTTTGGCCTTACTATAAAGATTTCCCCTCCTCATCCTGGCACAAAGATAACATGGATTACCTTCAGTTAAACCAGCAACTGTATCAAAAATATTTGTTTCAAACATTTTAAGGGGAATATTAAGTATTTTAGCATTTTCTAAAATCATTTCTTTATTATAATCATTATATCCCGGATTCATACAAACATATTCTAAGTCAAATTTAACTTTACCATGTTTTTTCATCTCTTCCATACATTTTGCTAATAAAAATGAGTCTTTTCCACCTGAAATACAAACCATTATTTTATCGTTTTCCTTAATCAGTTCATAATCAATTACTGCTTTATTAAATCTTGCCCATATTTCTTTACGATATTTTTTTATAATACTTCTTTCAATTTCCTTATATCTTTCCATAATACACCTTATACTAAAATAATAGAAACCTTAGTCTCTATTATTCTTTTCTCTTTTTCTTGAATTTTTAATTCCAGCTTTTTTAGCTTCTCTTCTTTTTATTCCTGGTTTATCATATGCTTCTCTTTTTTTTACTTCAGAAGGGATGCCATCTCTTGCTACTTTTTGCTTAAATTTTCTTAAAGCACCATCTAGATTTCCATTCTTAACAGCTACATGTGTCATTTTTTCTCCCTCCCTTCGTCTTACAAAATCAAATAAATTATAGCAAATTAATTTAATTTTGACAACAAAAAAATGATATTTTTTTAAAAAATGTCTTATTTTTTCATAATATGTCGAATTCTTTGCTGACTATAAGCTTATTTTTATGATAAAATATGAATTGTGGTGATATTATGATAAATAAATTTAAAGAGAAATTATCCCTTGTTCCTGAACTTCCTGGAAGTTATCAAATGAAGGATAAAGATGGTATTATTATATACGTTGGGAAAGCTAAAAACTTAAAAAGAAGACTTAAAAGTTATTTTACAAGAACAGTTACTGGTAAAACAAAAGTTATGGTATCCAATATTGATGACTTTGAATATATCGTAACCTCTTCAGAACTTGAAAGTTTAATTCTTGAAATAACTCTCATAAAAAAATACAATCCAAAATATAATGTTTTACTAAAAGATGATAAATCATATCCTTATATTGAATTCATTACAGAACCATATCCCTTACTTAAAATATCAAGAAATCCTAAACTTAAAAAAAATAAAAACAATTTATATGGACCATTTCCAAATGTTGGTAGTGCTAAAAGGACAGTTAACATGTTAAATAGAATTTATCCCTTAAGAAAATGTGAAAAATTAAAAAAACAAGTATGTCTTTATTACCATTTAGAAGAATGCCTTGGATACTGCGAAAAAAATGTTGATCAAGATAAATTAAATGAAATGATTAAAGAAATAAAATCTTTCTTAAACGGTGATTCTGAATTTATTATTAAAAGATTAAATGAAAAAATGGAAAATGCCTCCAATTCTTTAAATTTTGAAAAAGCCTTAGAATATAAACAAATGATTAATGATATAAAAATAACTTTAAAAAATCAAGTTATTGTTTTAAATCGTAATTACAATTTTGATTTATTTAACTGTTATCAAGAAAATAATTATATCTCAATAACAACATTTTTTATAAGAAGTGGAACTCTTTTTGGAAGAGAAAAGAAAATAATTAATACTTTATCTTTAAAAGAAGATGCTTTAATGGAATATATTATTAAATTTTATGATAAAAACATTCTTCCTAAAGAAATTATTGTTCCAGAATTTATAGATACGGATTTACTTACAGGTTATTTAAATACTAAAGTAGAAACCAGAGAAAAAGGAGATATTAAAAAACTTATTGATTTAGCAGAAGAAAATTCTAAAATCTATTTAGAAGAAAAAGAACAAATTCTAAATAATAATGAAAATAAAAGAATGGAAGCTATTAATGATTTGAAAAAACTTTTAAAGGTAGATAATGTCTCTCGCATGGAATCTTTTGATAACTCTCATTTATTTGGTACTTATTATGTAGGAGGAATGGTTGTTTTTGAAGATTTTGTACCTATTAAAGATGAATATCGAAAATTTAAAGTAGATGCTTCGGTTAAAGATGATTTATCTGCTATGAAAGAAGTAGTTTATAGAAGATACTATCGATTAATGATGGAAAAGGCAAAACTTCCTGATTTAATAGTTGTTGATGGTGGAGAACTCCAAGTATCAGTGGTTAAAGAAATCATTGATAGTTTAAATCTTCCTATAAATATTATTGGATTAAAGAAAGATGATCATCATAAAACCAATAGTATTATTGATAAAAATCTCAATACTATTAATATTGATAGTCATAGCAATTTATTTTTGTATCTTGCAAATATTCAAGAAGAAGTTCATCGTTATGCTATTACATATCATCGAACTATTAAAAATAAAGGAATGTTATCAAGTATGCTTGAAATGGTACCAGGTATTGGAGAATCTAGAAGAAAAGCCCTTTTAAAAGAATTTTCATCCCTTAAAAAAATTAAAGAAGCAAGTATCCAGGATTTAGAAAAAATATTACCAAAAGATATTGCTCTTGGATTATATAATTATTTTAGAGATAATGAAAAAATAGACTAATTGACTTAATTAATCTATTTTTTTTATTATTTCAAAACAATTCAATTGATTATAATTTCTTTGTAGCATTTCTTATTCAAAATACATAATACTATCAAATGTTTGATTATCTCTAGTTATTATATTAGTTATTTTATTATTGCTATATTCTAGATATTCATTACCAGGAAGTAAGACTGCATCAGTACATTGATTATTTAATAATTCTTTAATATAATCATCTTCTTTTATTTCATTTTTTGGAGCAAATGTCTTATAAGATGAACCTGTTGCACAAAGAACAGTATTATTAGTCAATTTTTCTGACTTAGTTTGAACTACTCCATTCTTTATTAAAACTTTTTCATAGATAAAAGTATCACGTGGATTATCACTAATTACTTTATCATATTCAATTTTATTTGATACCTTGGTAATAATCAATTTTCCTGGAGTTATTGCATAGAATATTCCATAATTATCATAACATTTTGTTTCATGAAAGCTCGATAATACTTTGTTATTATATATTGATACTAAAGATGCTTCTTGTTTTAGTATTGTTTTGTCACAATTTGATAATTCTTTATATCTTTCTCCATCAGCAATAATATTCATACCAAACACTTTAGTTACCGTTTTTTTACTGTAGTTCAAATAACTATTTGTAATGAAAGTTAAATTATTTCTTTCATTATTTGGTAACTTATACTTTCTTGGAAGCGAATAATAATCATTAGTAGTAAAGATATTATTTGAATTTGATGGAGGATTAACAGGTGGTGGTGTTTTTGTTTGATTTTTCTTTATAACATTAACTTTTCTATCTTTCGTTTGTGTTTCATTTCTTGAATTTGTAACAGAATAATTCAAAACATATGTTCCAGCATTATTAGTATCAACTTCTCCACTTACAATAACCTTACTTGTTAAATCACCATCTTCATCATCTTTAGCAACATATCCTGGTTCAACATATGTAGCATATTGATCAATATTAATAATACTATTACCTAATAATTCAAGAGTTAATTTAGGATTTGATAAAGTGATTGCTGCCACTACAGCTCCTATTACTGGTACTGCTATTAAATATGGTAAATAATTTACAGGAACATTATGTTTAGGATTTGGTGTTGGTTTTAGTGGTGGTACTACTGGTGGTATATTATTATTTACACTACTTGTAGGATTTAAATCAATATTAGTTGGCGAAGGGGTATTTCCTATATTTTGATTTGATGTAGGAGATAAATTAGTATTTGGTGTTGTAATAGAAGTAGTTGAACTTACTGTTGAACTTACTCCTAATGTGTTATTATTCGCATTATATGATGGATTTTGTGTTGCAGTAACATTCGTATTCTGAACTGTTGTTTGATTAACACCACTTACTGTTTGAGTAACATTGGAAGGCTTTGAAACATCCCAAACCGCACTAGGATTTGATGAAGAAGAAATTGCTGTATTTTGTGTACTTGTTGCACTCTCAGCACTACTTGATGGAAATAAATTACTAAAAATATTAGGAGTACTGGATGATGGATTTTGATTAGTTGTTATTCCTGTTTCTTGTGTTACTGAACTTGTATTAGTACTTGTACTTTGACTAACTCCTACACTACTTGCTGAAACATCTCGTCCTGGATTTTGATTAGTTGTTATGCTTGTTTCTGGTGTTACTGAACCAGTATTAGTACTTGTACTTTGACTAACTCCTACACTACTTGCTGAAACATCTTGTCCTGGATTTTGATTAGTTGTTATGCTTGTTTCTTGTATTACTGAACCAGTATTAGCACTTGTACTTTGACTAACTCCTACACTACTTGCTGAAACATCTCGTCCTGGATTTTGATTAGTTGTTATTCCTGTTTCTTGTGTTACTGAACCAGTATCAGTACTTGTACTTTGACTAATACCTACACTACTTGCTGAAACATCTCGTCCTGGATTTTGATTAGTGGTTATTCCTGTTTCTTGGGTTACTGAACTTGTATTAGCACTTGTACTTTGACTAACTCCTACACTACTTGCTGAAACATCTTGTCTTGGATTTTGATTAGCTTTTATTCCTGTTTCTTGTGTTACTGAACCAGTATTAGCACTTGTACTTTGACTAAC
>CAMVAF010000049.1 GCA_947165365.1 uncultured Clostridia bacterium
GCATTATATCTTTATAAAAAATTACTTTTTCTGAATCAAGATATGGATAATAAACAAAATATTCATTTTTCTTTAGTTTACTTTTTACATCATTTTGAATTTTAGAATCTAAAAATCTAGTTGGATAACCATTTCTAATTTTTTCAAGATTTTTTATTATTTCATAATTATTATTCATATTCTTTATCCTTTCAACTAGAAAATATTATATCAAAAAAAATGTACAATATAAAATATTGTACAAATTCCTATCCCATTACCTGTCCACCATTTATATGAAATACTTGACCAGTTACATAACTTGAATCAGTTGATGCTAAAAAGACAAATGTTGGTGCAAGTTCATAAGGGTTGGCTCCTCTTGCCATTGCTGCATCACTTCCAAGTGATGGTATTTTTTCTTTAACCCAACAAGCAGGTTGCAATGGTGTCCAAAAAAATCCTGGCGCTATGGCATTTACTCTTATATTTTTTAAAGCTAAATTTCTAGCTAAAGATCTTGTAAATCCAACAATTGCACCTTTAGTTGTAACATAATCAATTAACTGAGGATCACCATAAAAAGTTGTAACACTTGATAAATTAATAATACTAGCGCCACTCCTTAAATGTGGTAATACTTCTCTTGTTAAATAAAACATCCCATATACATTTACTTTCATTGTTAAATCAAATTGTTCATCGCTTATACATTCTAAAGTATCTTGTTGATATTGTACACCTGCATTATTAACTAAAATATCAATTTTACCAAATCTTTTTAAAGTTTTATCCACAATTTCTGTTGAAAACTTGCGTGATGAAAGATCCCCTTTAATTAATAAACATTCACCACCAATACTTTCAATATAGTTTTTAGTATCCATAGCATCTCTTGTTTCATTTAAATAAACTATTACTACTTTTGCCATCTCTTTAACATAAGCTATGCTGCATGCTCGACCGAGTCCACTATCTCCACCAGTTATAATTGCAACTTTTCCTTTTAACTTTCCACTACCTTTATAATTTGGATTATCAAATATAGGAAGTGGTCTCATTACATATTCCATACCTGGTTGATTTGGTTGACTTTGTTCTGGTGCCATTATATTATAAACAATACTCTTTATTCCTTTTTTTCCATAGTAATTATAAAACGTATTTCCAAATTTATAATCATATTTTTGATTATTCATATTATCACCAGTTAAGTATATGAACAATCTTAATAAATATTTCTTAATTATAAATTGTCTGTTCTGTTCTTGCTATTGCAAAAGTAGTTAAAAAAGCTAAATCTAAATTTTCTTCAGTTGTTATAACATTAAAGAAATAATGACTTGCTATAATTGAATTTTTAGGAGAAGACATAATAATTGTAGCCATTTCTTTTCCTTCAAGACTTACTTCATAAGTCATACCTATACTTTTATTTGATAAATTTGATTTTATTCTTATACCTTTTTCATGTAAAAAATCCCAAATATTTTTTCCATCATATTTAAAAGATGATTTTGTAGAAAACATTTCAAAAAGTCCTGATTGCTCTGATGTAATAGTTTGACTCACCTTGTGTTCTTCACTTAAATTTGAAATGTGATTAATAAAATTAAATACCATAGAACCAATTAAAGGTTGCTTAAGCATTTTAGCTTCATATACAATATTTTTATTTTCATCTTCCATAAAAAAGCCTTGTTTTAAAAACTTTTTCTCAGGTTGAAAAAAGTATGTTTTAGTTTCCATTTGACCATCCTTTCTCTTGATTTTTTAACATCTTAATTTTCTTTACTGTCTTTATAATATTAATTATTCCACCAACAAGCGAAATAATACCAAGCACTAATAATGCAATAGGCCAGATCATATTAATTGGTTGAGCAATTTCACTAGGATTAGTTGGATTATAAGAAATTGTTACTCTATCACCTGCTTTATATCCTGAAAATACTCCATATTCTTCATTATATTCTTTACCATCTACTGTATATTTTACATAAACAGTATAAGTTGCATCATAATGCGTATCATTATCGTAATATGCATCCTGATATAATTCCGTTTTACTAACAACTGCATCAATTTTAATATAATCTTTAGTATTTTTAATACCAAAAAACATAAAACCACCTACAACAATAAGAATAATACCAAGTGGTATAAAGAATCTTCCAAAACCAGACTCCCTAAAAAAGATAAAAAAATTATTCATTTTACTCCTCACTTTCTTTATTTATCCAAAATAATTATAACACAATATTAAATAAAAGTATTTTATTTAAATAATTAAACATTATTTTTACACATCAATTCATTATCAAATGACATACTATAATCTCCAATATATATATCATAATTACCAACTATTGTGTTACATTTAATTAAAGTAATATCATATTCAAGTGATTTATAAATAGTTGTTCCACCATCTTTTAAAGTATCTTGATATTCTAAAATATCAGTTATATGTTTCAAACTATCATAAAAAGTTTGATAAGACTTTATCAAATAATTTTTTAATGATATTTTATTATTATCTGTAATGTAGTATACATCATCTAATTTACTAGATAAATAAATTATTCTATTATCTTTTTTTAAATAAATATTAAATTGATTATTTTCTCGATTTGATTTAACTACTTCTAACTTAATAGACTTTAAATTAATTACAAAATTAGCATATAATGTTTTTGATTTATCTTCTAAATTATCTTTTAGAAATATTTTTTTAACTAATCGATATTTCCCATCTGATAACTCATTATATCCAATCATCCAATCTATATTTAACTCTTTTTCTTCATTTAATTTAAGAGTATATATAACTGAATTCCAAACTAACGGATCACCTGTAATAGTTTTAACTTCCATCCATTTATTATTTTCATATTTTTCAATAAAGTATTCATTTCCATACCAATATTCATTTTCACTATTATTTTTTAATATAAAAGTTGCACCTTTTGATGTAAGCGTACCATCTTTTACTGATAATGTAACATCTTTTTCTTCTTTTATTTCATCATTTTTCCCGCATACTAATTCACTAGAACAAGTAAAATTTTTTATAACAGTTTTATTTTTCATATTACCACAATGATATGTATCAACCAAAATACCAGTTTTTTTCATACATTTTGTTTCTATTCCTAAAACTACATTATTATTAAATACTAATGCTTGTAAAGAATCAACTATTATTATTCCAATCAAAACTAAAATAATAATTAAAATAATTTTAAATCTTTTCTTCATAATTCTCCTTTTAACCTATAAATTTATTATAAACAAAACCAGTACCATAATCTAGAAATAAGTATTAATATTAACATTACTATTTAAATTTGTTTCACATAATCATTTTTTTAAAGTATTTTCTCTTAATAATATATTTTCTTTATTATCATTTTTTCAACATCCAGTTAGGATAATAATAAGAAAAATTAATATATAGTTTTTGTTTTTTTTTCAAATTTCTTAAAAAATATAATATATAAAAGATAAGATGTTAAATTTCAATATCTTAATCTTCTATTTAATTATTTATTTAAATAGTATTTTCCATCTTTCGTTCTTACTAATACTTTTTTATTTATCAATCTTTCATTTATTTTATTAAATCCATTAGGATTAATAATTCCTGCCTCAGCAAATGTTTTAGCTGTTTCCTCAGAGAAAGCATTACACTCTGTTAATTTTTTAATTATTAAATTTTTCCTTATTAATGGAATTGGTGGAAAGAACATCATTATCACCTCTCTTTTTCTACTCTTTATCTTTTAATACTAAGATTAATTATTCTTTAATAATTCATAGGTTGTATTTAAATTTTTATCAATAGTTACTTTATATAAATACCTTGTTTGATTTCCTGAATTATGTTCTTTAAATATGACTTCAAGATTAGATGTACCACTTTCCTTAGGAATTAAATATAAATTGATCTTATATTTATAATTATCTATATCAAAAAAAGAATTTCTATTATCAAATTTAACTTCTAAATCATTTTCATTACCAACAAATGCTTTAGTTTCTGGTGATCCACATACATCATTATCACAATTTATATTAATATTAAAACTAATTTTATTATATTTGTCTTCCTCATAATATTTAATTTTATATTCTTCTAACTTTGATTTAATCTTATTAATATCAATATTATATTTAAAATCTTTTGTATTAAGTATATCTTTAACTAAATATTTCTCCTCATCATTAATAATAGCATATACATTATTACT
>CAMVAF010000050.1 GCA_947165365.1 uncultured Clostridia bacterium
ATTAGCAAATCACTATTAATATATCTATATTATATCACAAATAAAAGGAACTTTCGTTCCTAATATCTTAATATAACGATTATTATTTATTTAGATAATACTTACCATCTTTTGTTTTTACTAATACTTTTTGCTTAATCAATCTTTCATTTATTTTATTAAATCCATTAGGATTAATAATTCCAGCTTCAGTAAATGTTTTAGCTGTTTTCTCAGAAAAAGCATTGCTCTCTGTTAATTTTTTTATTATATGATTTTTTCTTATTAATGGAATTGGTGGAAAAAATGTCATATTACTCAACTCTCCTTCGATAACTATTATACCATTATTCCTAATTTTTTTTTAGTAGTTAAGTTACTTTGTATAATTCCTTAAATAAACCTCGAAATTAACAAAAAAACTTATCTAATCTCCTTTTTTGAGGCTTAATTACCTAAAAATTGTAATTATAAAAAAGCCCGCAAACCCTTTATTTATGCTGGTTTGCAGGCTTATTTACCATAGCACATTTTATACTTGCGTCCACTGCCGCATGGAATGCAGAAAAACATTTCACTTTTTGTACTTCCTAATTCAGCTGGATTCTTTTAAATGTATATAGCTAAAAATGAGTCAAAAATCATTTATTTAGCTTATCAGGGTATCTAAAAAGGTATCTAAAACTCACCTAAAAAATGTAATTTATCTTGTTTTTAATAACAAAAAAATCAATTCCATTTCTAGAATTGATATTTATTAGTAATTTGAACTAAAGTTCAACTGGATTCTTTAATGGTGCGATACAAGAGCCTATTTTGAACACTTATATCCAAAAGAACAACTAATAAATATCAGTTCTATATCCATTATAACACAAATTTTCATTTGTTGTTATTTTTTTATCAATTTACTATGGAGTACAATTCGTTTTTTACCATCATTAATATGTATGGACTAATTTGTCATTTTCATAAACAAATGGTCCGTTTTCTTTTTCACCACCAAAATACTCTTTCCTTTTTGAAAACATATCAAATAGTTCATTCATATTATTTAAAAGCGTAATTTGATAAGGTTGTTCAAAAGCAATTTTTTCAATAAACATTATTTTATCTTCTAAATGAATCAATACTCCAGTATGACCTACAAACAAAACCTTACTATCAGGATCCTCAATAACAAGTGATATTAATGATACTTTCTCATTGTTGATTTTTATACCATATTCTTTCCATTTATTTGAAAAAACATTTTGAAGTTCTTTATCACCTACATTAGATATATTAATTTCATTAAATAATGTAACAAAATCATCTCTCTTATTCTTAACAAGTTTATAATCTTTATTATTGTCTATTACATCCATATCAAACATTAAATATGTTCCTTCATCTTGAATCTTTTTACTCATTTGTAAATCTTTTTCAATTAGAGCAAATGCAGTTATTCTACAATCTCCATCAGACATTTGATATTTTTTTTCATATTTATTTGCACATTCTATCTCATCATATTTTATATCATTTATACTTGTCCAAGTAGTATTAACACCACATTTTTGATTTGATGCTATATTAAAATGATCCACCCAATTAAGAAAAACATCAACATTTCCTACATTATTATTTTTTAGTATTTCCTTAACATAATCTTTATCAGTTTGAAGATACAAATTAGTTGCTTTTAATACTTCTGGTTTGCTTCCAGTAACATTTTCGGTTTTGCTACAAGAACATAAAAATATGATACATATTAATAATAAAAATACTTTTTTCATTTTTTCCTCTCTTTCATTTGATTAATATACAGAATTTTTTGTTTTTTTTACAATCCTGTTAGAATAATAAATTCCGTTGATACAATCTTTATGTTTAAATTGATAACATTTTCAATCATTTAAAATAGAAATCAATTATTTCATTTATTTTTTTGCTATTATCATATTCTCTTATTAATTTTAATACCATATCTGTATTAACTGTTTTTAAATAATAAGTTTTATAAAAATCTTTTAAGAATTTATTGAATTTCTCATCACCCATAGCCATTCTTATTTCTTGAATGAAAATATATGATGTTTCATATTCTGCTTCTCCATAACTTTGATCATTTTCATATTTATCTGGGCTAACATTTAAATAAATGTCTTTATAATCTTCTCTAGCAGTTTCCATTAATTCTTCTCTTGATTTAATATTATCTTCAATCGAAGGAGCATATTCATCTATTTCTCTTAAATATTTATGTGCCTCTCCATCATATAAACCAAATAATTGCCTTTCTAAGTATGTAGTGAATCCTTCATCTATCCATGCTTCCGAATATTCATTATTACCAACAGCAGCATAAAACCATTGATGCGCTATTTCATGAGATAATCCATCACTTAAGCTCCATGCATCCATTAGTGTTCCATCGTAAAATGAAGTTGCATTAGTCATTATTAAACCTGGATATTCCATTCCACCATAACCAAAACCAAACAAAAGTGGTGTAACATCTAATTCTTCATAAGGATATTTACCAATATTATTTGTATAAACTTTAATAGCATCTTTAATAACAAGTTCTGTTAATTTTCTATATTTATCAGTATATTTACTTTTTAAATAATAATTATTAATTTTAATTCCTTCTACTTCAAAAGTATCTTTTTCCATCATATTAGTTACTACTATTGCTACATCACGAATATTATTAGCTGTTATTTTAGTCACTAAATCACTTGTTTCTTCCTTGCCTGTCGCAATTACCAAATAATCTTTTGGATGTTTGATTTCAATTTCATAATTAGCTAAAT
>CAMVAF010000051.1 GCA_947165365.1 uncultured Clostridia bacterium
CGAACTTTCTTTTTTGAAATCCCATCTTATCATCTCCTAATCTCTTCCATCTTTACTTCACCATATTTTGTCTCAATACTTGTTGGATTATTATTAGCAGATGCTATTATTCCCTGTTTATCTTCATTTGCTTGTAAATCTTGTTGATTTGGTGTGAAATTATCATTTTGAGCCATAACAGTATTTTCTTCTTGAGGTGTATTTTTTCTTTCATGTTCTTCTATTGCGGCGGCATATTGGTTTTTTAATACATCAACACGATATCCTACATAATCTCCACCATTACTATATCGAAGATGACGATTATATTTATCACTATCATCCATTGCTTCTAATTGTCCTTCAAATGGATCAATAATTAATAAATCTTCTTCTTTTAATTCACTTGCACTACTTACATGTTGTTTCATTCCAACAACTGTAACATAATGTCTATGACCCTCTTGAGTTGTAACTTCAACAACACATGGTCTTCCATGTGATATTTCTTCGTGAACAATTTGTAATATTTCGTTTTTATCGGTTGAAGCTTTTCCACCATCATAAAATCTATATGCCCCACCATGAAAATCGTCTATTTTACGTAACACATTATCACCATATACTAATGCTCTTCCATATGCTTTAGCAATAGCAAGACAAGCGTTATCATATTTTTTATTATTAAATTGGTAAATTTGATATTTTTTTATAAACGCTACTAAATCTTCAACAGAATTAATTGCATTTCTAGAAGGTTTAATATTATGTGGTTTAATAATCTTATAAAAACTATCTCCAAATTTTGAGAGAACATAAGGAGTATTTGGAATAGGTATTCCAATTACTCTTGTTGATGATGATGATGTCGTATAAGAAACACTACCGCTATTTAAAGCATCCATAATTTCATTGATACTATTTTCCAAAGATATTATTTCACTATCACAAATTTTTATCTTTTCTATAATTGCTGAGATATTTATCATTAATTCACCTACTTTTTATAATAATAGTTTATCAAAAAAAAAAAAAAAAAACAATAGATTTAACTATTATTTTTACTATATTTACACCCACAATAATCTTGCCTATATAAATTATAGTCATGAGATAGGATAATACTTTTTTTATAACCATCTCTTTTTTTAAAATCGGAATATAGATATTTAAAGTTATATTTATTTTCTAAATCTTTACCTATTTCATTAATCACTTTGCTATTTTTATGCGGTGATAATGTAAGAGTTGTTGTTATATAATCAAAATTATTGTTTTTAGCATATATAAAACTTTTTTCAAGTCTTAATTTATAACATAGAAGACATCTCTTCCCTCTTTCAGGTTCCATTTCTAAGCCTTTAACAAGGTTATCATATTCTTCTTTTAAATATCCAAGACTAACTACTTTAACAGGATATTTTGTTTTATAAACTTTCACAAATCTTTCTAATTCACTTAATCTATAATTATATTCTTCTTCTGTATCAATATTGGGATTATAATAAAGAATTGTTATATCAAAGTAATTAGAAAGATATGATATAACATAACTAGAACAAGGAGCACAACAAGCATGTAACAAAAGTTTTGGTACACCTTTAAGATTTTTTAATGTTTCATCTAATATTAGTTGATAATTCATATACATCACCAGTTAATAGATAATATCATAAATTAAGAGTACTTTCAAGGGCTAAAAGAATCATTTCATCAAGAGATTTTTCTCTTTCTTCACTGCTTAACATTAAAGAATCATAAAAAGTATCTGATACTGTTAATAAGCAAGATGCATCTTTTTTAAATTTTCTTGCATTATTAAAAAGGGCAAAAGTTTCCATTTCAATACCTAAAACATCTAAATCAATTCTTCTTTTATTGTAATCATATTCTTTTTCATAAAAAACATCTGATGAATAAATATTACCAATAGTAATATTATTTTTATTATTAATAGCAGTATGATAAATAATATTATTTAATTTATTGGAAGATTTAACTTTCTTCATATCATAATTATCTAAACATTTAGCATAAGTAGATTCACTAATTGATTTATTAACTAAAATGATATCATTTACTTTTACCTTTTTATCATAGGAACCACATGACCCTATTCTAATTATATAATCGACATGATATTCTTTAAATAATTCATAAGAATATATTCCCATACTAGGATTTCCCATTCCTGATGGAAAAATAGTTATCCTTTTATTTTTATAAAAACCTGTATAGGCATTCATTCCTCTAACATCATTAATCATTTTTACATTAGTTAAATATTTACTTGCAATATAATCACTTCTTTTAGGATCTCCTGGCATTAAAACAATATTTGAAATATCATCTTTCATACTTTCAATATGTACCGTACTCATAACAACTCCTTTATATTACTCTTTAAGTATAACATTTTTTATAAAATTTTTGTACACTTTTTTTAAATATTCTTTTTATTTATTATCGTGGACAAAATTGTTTTTAAGATATTTTCCTTATTTTATAACATTTTTATTATTTTTTCACATAATATTATCCTTATATAATAAAGTATTAACAAAATTAAGCAAGAAAATAAAATTTGTATATTAATAGTGGAGGGTAAAATTTATGAAACAAATAAAATATTTTTATATTCATCGGCGGTATTATTTTTAAAATTAATGATTGATGTAAAAGGAGGTAATTTATGACTGATATTATGGAAAAAGAAAAAATTAATGAAATATTAGAAAAAACAGAAAAAGAACAATTTGAAA